>NZ_DJTK01000032.1:43363-63734 GCF_002438225.1 Pseudomonas sp. UBA6310
GCGCGGTGTGGCCGTCGTCCTCGAAGAAGCTCGCCGCCGTCGATCCGACCCGCGACGACTCCAAGCTGATCAACCAGCGTCGCCTGTCGCTGCCCGCGTCGATTTCCCAGCGCATCGCCGCCGGCATCGTCCCGGACAGCGCCGAGAAGACCGCGGCGGTCGCCAGCATCGCCGAGCAGATCGGCAGCGACTGGAAGACGGTTCAGCAGAGCGCACAGGCGCCGGCCGCGAATCCGTTCCAGAACCGCATCGCCGGCCTCGACAAGAGCGCCGCGCCGGCGTCGATCAGCAAGGCAGACGCAGTCGCCGCCACCAGCGAGAAGACCCGCTTCAGCAGCAAGGAAGACTTCATCCAGACCATGCTGCCGATGGCCGAAGCCGCCGCCAAGCGCATCGGCGTCGACCCGCGTTACCTGGTCGCCCAGGCCGCGCTGGAAACCGGCTGGGGCAAGCACATGATTCGCCAGGCAGACGGCAGCAACGCCAACAACCTGTTCGGCATCAAATCGCACGGCTGGAAGGGCGGTTCGGTGAACGCGGTGACCAACGAGTACGTCGGCGGCAAGGAAGTGAAGGAAGTCGCCAAGTTCCGCACCTACGACTCCTACGCGGACAGCTTCCACGACTACGTGGACTTCCTGCAGACCAACGAGCGTTACGGCGACGCCCTGAAGACCAACGGCAACTCCGAGAAATTCATGACCGAGCTGCAGGAAGCCGGCTACGCCACCGATCCGCGTTACGCCCGCAAGGTGAACCAGATCGCACGCAGCATGGACACCTATCACTCGATCCAGACGCTGGCCTCGGTCGGCTCCGGCACCACTCGTATATAAGGCCTGAGCCATGTCGAACCTACTTTCCATCGGTCTTTCCGGACTGTCTGCCAGCCAGGCGGCGCTCAACGTCACCGGTAACAACATCACCAACGCCGACACCGCCGGCTACACGCGCAAGACCACCGAGCAGGTGGCGGCGCCGTCGCAGCGCAGCGGCAACGTCTACATCGGCAGCGGCACCACGCTGACCGACGTTCGACGCATGTACAGCAGCTACCTGGGCACCCAGGTGAACACCAGCACCTCGCTGAGCAGCGACTCGCAGTCGTACTACACCCAGATCCAGCAGGTGAACTCGCTGCTGGCCGACAGCACCACGGGCATCAGCACCGTGCTGCAGAGCTTCTTCACCTCGCTGCAGACCGCTGCCGCGAGCCCGACCGATGCCGCCTCGCGGCAACTGCTGCTGACCCAGAGCAACGCGCTGTCCAGCCGTTTCAACGCGATCTACGACCAGCTCGCCGACCAGAACGGCTACATCAACGAGCAGCTCGGCAGCATGACCAACCAGGTCAACAAGCTGGCCTCCAACGTCGCCCAGTACAACCTGGCGATCACCCAGGCCGCGTCCACCGGCGCCACGCCCAACGACCTGCTCGATGCACGCGACGAGACCGTTCGCCAGCTCAACGAGCTGATCGGCGTGTCCGTGGTGAACCAGGATGGCAACTACAACCTGTACATCGGTTCCGGCCAGCCGCTGGTCGTCGGCAACAGCGCCTCGACGCTGAACGCCACGCCGAGCCAGGACGACCCGACGCGCTACGCGCTGACCCTGACCCAGGGTTCGGCGACCCGTGACGTAACCTCCGCGGTGACCGGCGGCGAGATCGGCGGCCTGCTGCGCTACCGCACCGACGTGCTCGACTCGACGATGAACGAGCTCGGGCGCATGGCGCTGGTCGTTTCCGATGCGGTCAACAGCCAGCTCGGCCAGGGCCTGGACCTGAAGGGCGAGTTCGGCGCTCCGCTGTTCGGCGACATCAACAGCGCCACGCTGATCGCCCAGCGCAGCCTCGCGCAGGAGGGCAACAGCAGCGCGACGTCGAACTTCAACGTCACCATCAAGGACTCCGGCGCGCTGACCACCAGCGACTACGAAGTCACCTTCACCGACAGCACGCACTACACGGTGACCCGCTCCTCCGACGGCGCCAAGTTCCCGTCCGGGAACGGCACCTTCGACACCGCGACGAATCCCGCGCCGGTGGTCGATGGATTTTCCCTGCAGCTCACCGGCGGCAACGCCGCGGCGGGCGACACCTTCACCATCATTCCCACGCGTACCGCGGCGGGTTCGATCAGCACCTCGCTGACCGATGCCGGGCAACTGGCGTTCGCCGCGCCGCTGGCCGGCGTGGTCACCACCGGCAACTACGGTTCCGGGGCGATCACCCAGCCCACGCTGACCACCAAGATCGACATCACCGACCCCGTCGCCCAGGCCAACATGCAGGCGAGCCTGAAGAGCGGCATGCCGGTGAAGATGGTGTTCGACGCCGCTGGCGCGGGAACCCAGGGTTACAACCTCTACGATTCGGCCGGCAATAACATCGGCACCGGTACCATCGTGCCGGGCAACAACAACACCGTGACGGTCAACGTGGCGGCCAACCCGCCCAGCGTCCCCTCGGCGTTCAGCTTCGAGACGTCCATCAGCGGCAAACCGGGTGCCGGCGACAGCTTCACCTTCTCGTTCAACGCCAATGGCACTGCCGACAACCGCAACGCGCAGAGCCTGCTGGACCTGCAGACCAAGGCCACCATCGGCTCCAGCGGCAGCAGCTCGGGCAAGAGTTTCGTCGCCGCCTACAGTTCACTGATCGAGCAGGTCGGCGCCAAGACCAACCAGGCCAAGCTGGATGCCAGCGCGACCTCGGCGATCCTGACCCAGGCGAAGAGCAGCTGGGATTCCTATTCGGGGGTCAACCTCGACGAGGAGGCCGCCAACCTCATCAAGTTCGAGCAGTACTACAACGCGTCGTCACAGATCATCCAGATCGCGCGCAGTACCTTCGACACCTTGATCAACAGCTTTTAAGCGGAGGCTGAGAAATGCGTCTTTCCACCTCGCAGGTGTTCACCTCCAACGTCTCCGGTTACCAGAAAGGCTACTCGGAGATCGTCAAGACCCAGCAGCAGCTGTCCAGCGGCGTGCGCATCCAGACCCCGGCGGACGACCCGGTGGGCGCCGCGCGCCTGTTGCAGCTCGAGCAGCAGAGCTCCGAGCTGGGCCAGTACAGCACCAACCTGACCACGGCGACCAACAGCCTGACCCAGGAGGAGGGCGTACTGACCTCCGTGACCAACGTGCTGCAGCGCGCCCGCGAGCTGGCGGTGCGCGCCGGTAACGGCTCGCTGTCGGACAACGACCGCACCTCGATCTCCAGCGAACTGGAGCAGATCCAGACCCAGCTGATGAACCTGATGAACAGCAAGGACTCCAGCGGGCAGTACCTGTTCAGCGGTTCCAACAGCGGCACCCAGCCCTACATCCAGAATCCCGATGGCACCTACACCTACCAGGGCGACCAGGGCGCGCTGGGCCTGCAGGTGGCCAGTTCGACGCGGATGTCGATCAACGACAGCGGCTGGAGCGTGTTCGAGAACGTCACCAACGCCAGTCGGACCTATTCGGATGCGCCCACCCGCGACTACACCGATCCGGACACCGGCGTGGCCGTGACCGGCCCCGTCGCTGCGGGCGATCAGCGTGTGTTCCTTTCCCAGGGGCTGGTGCAAAACGACAGCAAGTATAACGACAGCTTCCGCGCTGGCTCGCCGTACACCCTGGAGCTGGTCAGCAGCACGCAGTTCAGGATCACCGACAGCGCCGGCGTGGATGTCACGTCCGAGGCGTCCGCCACAAACGGCAGCTTCGATCCGACCGCGATCGACGGCAACACCGTGACCTTCCGCGGGGTTAGTCTTGAGCTGGACGTCGCCCTCAAGGAGAACGACAACTCCTCCGACACCTCGCTGGACAACCTGCTGACCGGCTACAGCTTCGACTTCGGCATGGCGCCCGACGAGTTCGCCGTGACCCGCAGCGCGACCAACACCTCCAGCGCGCAGATGACCGCCAGCGTTGCTAACCAGAACGCCTATACCACGCAGTTCCCGGCCAATGGCGTGATCGTCCAGTTCAGCAGTGCGACCGCCTACTCGGTGTACGCGCAGCCGATGAAGGCGGGCGATGCGGCGATCTCCACTGGCACCCTGGGCGCCACCTTCCCGCAGACCATCAGCGCGGGCGGCGTGGACATGACCATCAGCGCCGTGCCGGCCAACGGCGACCAGTTCACCCTGCAGCCCAAGTCGCAGCAAACCCAGGGCATCCTGGAAACCATCTCCAACCTGACCGCTGCCCTGAAGACGCCGACCTCCGGCGACACCGCTGCGCAGCTCGCCCTGCGCGACGCCGTCGCCTCGGCGATCACCAACCTCGACAAGGGTTCCAACCAGGTCCTCGCCACACAGGCCTCGATCGGCGCACGACTGAACACCATCGACGTGCTGAGCACCGAGAACGAAACCCTCTCCATCACCAACAAATCCACCCAGTCGGACATCCGCGACACCGACATGGCCGCCGCGACCACCCAACTGGTCCTGCAGCAAACCATGCTCGAAGCCGCCCAGGCCTCTTTCATCAAGATCAGCCAGCTGAGCCTGTTCGACAAGATGTAAGGCTTCGCCGGCAATTCCCTTCCTCGCTGACAAAAAAGCGCGCCCGAAACGGCGCGCTTTCGTTCGTTCTATGCTGTTTTCACAAACAAGCTCGGTGGAAACAGGCATCAAGCTTGCAAACCCCAGTCACAACCTAAGCATCCGCCAAAAAACCGCCACGCGGTTGAGCGCATAGAGGCAGCGACGATGATGGAAGAGGCACAAGCCGTTCGGCAGCAAGCGTATGAGCATTTCAGCCAGGGCAACTTCGATGAGGCGCTGACGCTTTTCCGGCAACTGGAGAGCGAAGCGGAGGACGCCGAACTGGCGAACGACATCGCCGTCGTTCTCTACCGCCTGGGGCAGACGGAAAAGGCCGTCGAGAAGTTTCGTCATTCCCTGAGCCTGGGCGGCGGCGATTTCCTCGCGGTGAATGCCATCGAAATCCTCGACGAACAGGTGAAGAGCGCGGCTCTCAAGCCCGCTGCGCCGGTCGCCGCGCCTGCGCCCGCGCCGATATCCGCCGTCTCATCCGCCTTCGCCGATCTGGGCCGCAGCCTGACCGGCCAAGCCCTCGAAATCTGGCGCAAGGACAGCCCGTACGCGCTGCACCGCGCCGCCGCCGCGCTGGAAGACGAGGAGTGGTTCAAGGTCATTCTGAAAAGCGTCGACGATCCCGTTCAGCTCGACCATTTTCTCCCCGGCTTCATCAGCGCGACCGATCAGGCGGTATTCGTCGGCTCTTCGGGCGGGGCGGCACTTCAGGAGGCGATGCGCTTCATGCGCGTCGTACTGCGGTACGCCAGGACAAATGGCATCGCCTTCGACGACAAGACCAAGATCGCCGACTTCGGCAGCGGTTGGGGCCGCTACACGCGTTTCCTGCTCAAATACGCCAGCCCGGACAACATCTACGGCCTCGAAGTGAACAGGGGCATGGTCGAGCATTGCCGCAAGGCGTTCGGCCTGGGCAACTTCCTGAAGGTCGAGGCTTTCCCACCCTGCGATCTGCGCGACGGGCTGCTCGATCTCACATTCGGCTACTCGGTGTTTTCTCACCTGTCGCCGGACTGCGCGAACGCCTGGATCGAGGAGTTCGCGCGCATTACCCGGCCCGGCGGTCTGGTCATGATGACGACCCAGGGCCGTTCGTTCATCGATTACTGCGCCGACATTAGAAGGCGCAACGATCGCTCCAACGAATGGTTCGTGTCACTGATCAACTCGTTCGTCGATGTCGAGGCCAGTTACCGCGACTACGACAGCGGTGTACTGCTGCACGCGGGCTTCGGTCAGTATGGTGGTACGTACGGCGAAACGCTGGTGCCGAAGGGGCATATCGAGAAGCACTGGCTGAAGTATTTCGACCTGGTGGACTTCGTCGACAGCCGCTCCTGTCTGCCCCAGGCACTTTTCGTTCTGCGCCGCAATGAACGAGTATTCGAGCATGCCTGATCGACATATGGCTTCATGGGCGGGTTGGGGCAGCCGCAAGGCGCCACGCAACGGGTATGAAAAACAGTTGGGCTGCCTTGACGTCCGGAGGAAACATGCGTCGCGATGAATTGGATCCCTTGCCCTACGCGGAGGGCTATCCCAGTCTGCTTTCGGTGACGGGGCGGGTCGACATACACAGTCTGGCGGCGAAGTTCCTCTCCGACAGCCGCACCCAGGGCGCCTACCTGGAGTTCGGCGTCGGCAAGGGCCGCTCGGCGGTGTCGGCGCTGCGGGCCTATCGCCGTGAAAATGTGTGTGACCGCTACATCCTTTGCGATTCCTTCGAGGGCCTGCCCGAGCTGACCGGCGTCGACGTCGGCTCGCGCCAGTTCCAGCGCGGCGACTACGCGTTCGACCAGCCCGCCGTCGAGGCTTTCCTGGAGCGGTACGGGGTGGCGGATGCCGCGCCCGTCTCGTTCGTGAAAGGCTGGTTCGGACCCGATACCGCCGATGAAGTCACCCGTGCGCTGGGCGACTCACCGGTGGCCGTTATCCATGTCGATGTCGACCTCTACGAGTCCTGCAACTGGGTGTTGCAGGCGGTCACCCGCCACGTGCGTCCGGGCGTGGTGATGCTGTTCGACGACTGGAACTGTTTCAACGCCTCGAACCGCTTTGGCGAACGTCGGGCCACCGCGGAATGGCTGAATGCCAATCCCGGATTCGAATTGAATGAACTCTCATCCTACGGCTGGCACGGACGTGCCTTCGTATTCGATTGCCTCTGAGCGAATGCTCGGTACAGGAGCCAGATATGTCCGGAAAAGTGGTCGCCATCATGCCCGCAAAGGGCAGCAGCGAACGAATCAAGAACAAGAACCTGGCCGTTCTGGACGGTGAGCACCTCTTCAAGAGAAAGCTTCGCCAACTGCTCGATTGCAAGGAAATCGATGAGGTCTATCTCGACACCGATTCGGACGAGCTGGCGGCGCTGGTCGATGATCTGCCCGTCAAGTTCCTGAAGCGCCCGAGCGAGCTGGCGAGCAATCAAACCGACGGGCATGAGCTGTTCGCCTACGAATGCGCCCAGGTCGAGGCCGACATCTACATCCAGACGCTATGCACGGCGCCCTTCGTCGATGCCGAATGCATCGGCCGCGCGCTTCGCCAGTTGCGCGAGAGCGGGGCGGATTCGCTGATCGCCATCCGCAAGGAAAAGCAATACACCTGGGGGGAGGACGGCCCTCACTACGGCACGGGGCGCATCCCCAACAGCGTGGATCTGCCGCCCACCTATATCGAGGCGATGAGCCTGTACATGGTCAAGCGCGGTGACGCCCCCATCACCCGGCGTTTCACCGAGAAGCCGACGTTTTTCGAGCTCAGCCCCGAAGAAAGCCTGGATGTGAACTGGCCCGCCGACCTGCAGTTGGCCGAGACCGTCTCCGCTGGCAAGCGCGCCCAGGAGAACCTGGCGATGCAGGCGCTCAAACCCTTCCTGTCGTCCGCAATCCTGTCCGATATCACCCGGCAACTGGGGTACGACTGCACGCTGCCGAAAGAGCTGAAGCCCAACATGGGCCGACGCGTGTTCGGCCTGGCGAAGACCCTGCAGCTCGATCATTGCAAGCCCGGCGAGTCCTGGGAGGGCATCTATGACGCCTTGGGTAGTTACGAATTCGTCCGTCCGGGCGATGTCATCGTGGTCAACAATCCGGTTCCGGACAGCGCCTATTTCGGCAATCTGAACGCTGGGCTCGCGTCCCGCGCCGGCTCGGTCGGCGCCGTCATCAACGGCCTGACCCGCGATGTGAACGCCGTGCGCAACCTGGATTTCCCGGTGTTCTCCCAAGGCCATTACTGCTCCGACATCAAGTATCGCGGAGTCGTCCGCTCGATGAACAAGCCGGTTCTGATCGGGGAAGTACGCGTGGCCAATGGCGACTACGTGTTCGGCGACGAAGACGGAATCGTCGTGGTTCCGCGGGAGAAATGGGCTGAGGTCAAGGCCGCCGTGCTGCAGGGCATCGACAAGGAGTGGCGCGTCGGCAGGGCGGTAGCGATGGGGCTTCCGGCCCAGGAAATCTTCAGTTCGATTGGGGAGTTTTGATGAATTTTCTGTACTACCTCGAACCCTTCATCGAACGGCAGAGGCCCTTTTGGAAAGCGGGCTGGCTGGACTTCGCGAAAACCTTCGCCAAACCGCTCAAGGAGGTGGGGGGCGATTTTCGCCTGTTGATCGGTGAATCACTGGAGTCGGAGGCGCTCAAGAGAGGGTTTGCTCGGGAAGAGCTGTATATCGCTGACTATCAGCCATTCATTGGCAAGGTCGGCCGCGATTATCTCGATATCACCTCCCGCTGGTACAACGGCGAGGACGGTGAAGTCCTCGACGTATTCGCCGCGTATGCCGAGCGTCTTCTGGGCGACTACAAGCCCGATGTGATTTTTTCCTTTTCGCCCGCGCCGTTTCTGAGCCGAGTGTTCCCTGACGCGCAGATTCTGAACATCGAAGTGGGGATGTTTTCCCGCAAGCCCTTCCCGATGACACTGTATTTCGACGCCTGCGGGATGTTCCGGGACAGCTACCTGTGCCGACATGCCGATGCGATCAACGCCTTTCGTGCGGGGCCGGAGGCGCTGCATTTCATTTCGCAGCTGCGCGAGCGCTATCTGGATGATGGGCTCAGGAAGCTGCTGCCGATCGCCGAGGACATCTACGGCGAGCGGTTGAACGCGTTTTCCCGCAGCGTTCTGCTGCCGTTGCAGTTTTCCGACTATTACGCCTTCGATGCCAACTGCGAGTTCTCCTCGCAGTTCGATTACCTGCAGCACGTCCTGCGCAACGTATCTGCCGATATCGCGGTGGTGGTCACCGAGCACCCCGAGAACCCGGCGGTGACGGACGAGATTTACAGCTACCTGAAGGCCAGGCATCCCAACCTGATCTGGGATGCGCGCGGTCGTGATATCTACGCCTGCTCGCAGCTGGTCCTGCTGTTGTGCGATGCCGTCGTTACAGTCACCTCTTCGGTCGGCATGCATGCCCTGTTTTACCAGCGCCCATTGATCGCGCTGGGTGACTCCTACATGACGCCGTTCGCCGATGCCCATCGCCTCGAATGCCTGGACGACGTTCTGGCGAAGGGTTTCGATGCGGCGCGTGATCATGCGTTGTACTGGCTGTTCAGCCATTACTACGTGTTGTTCGAATCGATCTACGACGGCGACTGGTTCGAGTCGTTCTGCCTGTCCGTCGGGCAGGGCGTTTTCGACGAGGAGCGTCCCGTCTACACGCTGGCGCAACTTCACGACGCCTATCTCACAGGCGACAAGCCGAATCTGGAAGGCGTCCTGCGCGGCAGCCTGGGGCAGAGCTCGACGCTCGCCGCCGTGGTGGCGAGCGCGGCGGTTGAAATCGACCGGCAGGCGCCCGAATCCAAGTCAACCGAGTTGGCTCCCGTGGTGCCTTGCGAGCCGGTTCCCAGGCCCGAAGACCTGCTGCGCCTGATCGCATTCCACCTGCCGCAGTTTCACGCGATCCCCGAGAACGATGCCTGGTGGGGCAAGGGGTTCACCGAGTGGGACAACGTCAAGCTCGGGCGGCCGCTGTTCGACGAGCATTACCAGCCGCATGTTCCTGCCGAGGACCTGGGTTACTACAACCTTCTCGATGTCGAGACGCTTCGTCGCCAGGCCGAACTGGCTCGCAGTCACGGCGTGTATGGCTTCTGTTTCTACTACTACTGGTTCGATAGAAAGCGGCTTCTCGAAAAGCCCGTGGATTTGCTGTTGGCCAATCCGGACATCGATCTGCCGTTCTGCCTGTGCTGGGCCAATGAAAACTGGACCCGCCGCTGGGATGGCGGAGACAAGGAGATATTGATCGCCCAGAGCTACTCGCCGGAGTTGAGCGAGAAGTTCGCCGAAGACCTGATTCCGTACTTCTCCGACCCGCGCTACATCCGGGTCGAGGGCAAGCCGGTGCTTCTCGTTTATCGAAGCGACATCATCCCGGACCTCCAGACGACGCTCGAAACCTGGCGCCAGACCTGGCGGGACGCGGGGATTGGCGAGGCCTATCTGGTCGGCGTGGAAAGCTTCAAGTTCTTCTCCCCCAGCGAAGCCGGCTTCGATGCCAACTGCGAGTTCCTGCCGCACCAGGTCGATTTTTCCGTGCTCGCTCCGGAAGGCCCGTTGACGCACCCCCGGCAGCACATCCAGTCCATTGGCGATTACGAAAAGCTCGCCGACTTCTGGTCGTCCCGCCCTCGCGCGGAATACAAGCGCTTCCGCGGGCTGGTGCCGAGCTGGGACAACAGCGCGCGGCGCCGCAAGGGTGGGGCGACCATGCTGGTCAATGCGAGCCCCGCGGCCTACAAGGACTGGCTTGGCACGACGCTGAGAAAGACCCTGGAGGAATTCGAGGGCGACGAGCGTCTGGTCTTCATCAACGCCTGGAACGAGTGGGGCGAGGGCTGCCACCTCGAGCCCGACGTCAGGCACGGCCTGGCGTACCTCGAGGCAACCCGCGAGGCCGTCAACGAAGCCGCCAGTGTGGCCGGCGAGATAGCGGTGCGGCCCGATCCGGCGTTCGATTCGTTCGTCGCCGATTACGGGCGCTGGGTCGCCGGCAGAACGCTGTCGCTGGGCGAGGCGGATAATCTGCCCGCCCGCATCGAAGGCTATGCCGCCGCCTTGCGCTTCGCTGTCGTCATCAGCGATCACGACGGCTCGCCGGAGCTTCTGGGCCGAACCCTCCGGAGCGTGGATGAGCAGTGCTATCACGCCGGGTCCATCATCGTGTTTTCCGCGCAGAGAAGGCCGGGCGAACTGTCCGATCGTATCGTCTGGCTCGAGAGCGATTCGGTGTGGTCGCAAATTAACGACGTCATTCCGTCCGTCGAGGCCGACTGGTTCTATCTGCTGCGTGCGGGCGACGTGCTGGACGCGCACGCACTGGTGTTGCTGAACGACCGCCTCAACGCCGAGCCCTCGCTATCGAGTATCTATGCCGATGAGGACGCGCTGGACGGCGCGCACTATCGCGATCCTTTCTTCAAGCCGGATTTCAACCTCGACTTCCTGCGCAGCTATCCCTATTGCGGCCGCACGCTGGCCTTCGAGAAGGACGCCTTCCTGGCCGTCGGCGGATTCGATCCGTCCTTTGGCGAGTTGAGCCCGCACGATGTGATGTTCCGGCTGGTGGAAAGCCGGGGGCTGGGTTCGATTGGTCATATCGCCGAAGTGCTGGTGCACTGCGACAGGCATATGGGGCATTGGCTGGCCGAGGATGAGGTGATCGCGAACGCACCGCGGCTGACGTCCAATCACCTGACTCGCCTGGGCATTGCCCATAGCATTACCCAGGGCGCCTTGCCGATGATCAATCGGGTGGCCTACCACAACGCCAGCCAGCCGCTGGTTTCCATCATCATTCCCACCCGCGACCAACTTCCCGTTCTGCGGCGCTGCGTCGAAAGCCTCATCGAGAAGACGCGGTATGCGAACTACGAGCTGCTGATCGTCGACAATGCGAGCGAAACCCCCGAGGCCATCGCCTGGCTGGCCGGCATGGAGCAGCTCGGTAGCGACAAGGTGCGCATACTGCGCTATCCCAAGCCTTTCAATTATTCAGCGATCAACAACTTCGCCGCGGAGCAGGCGCGGGGCGAATACCTGGTTCTGCTGAACAACGACACCGCGATCATAGAAGCCGGTTGGCTGGATGCCCTGTTGAACCACGCCCGGCGCCCTGAAGTGGGAATCGTCGGCGCCAAGCTTCACTTCCTGGATGGGACCATCCAGCACGGCGGCGTCGTTCTGGGCCTGGGTGGCCCTGCCGACCACCCGTTCATCGGGGAGCCGGCCGACGCTCCTGGCTACATGCATCGGCTGCTGGTCGATCAGAACTACACAGTGGTCACCGCGGCCTGCCTGATGATCCGTGCCTCGGTCTATGCCGAGGTCGGTGGCCTGGACGAAGACGATTTCAAGGTCTCGTACAACGATGTCGATCTTGGCCTCAAGGTGCGTTACGCCGGCTATCTGACGGTGTGGACGCCCTATGCGGTTTTGGTGCACGAGGGCAGCGTCAGTCAGAGGAATCTGGATTCGCAGTACGCGTCGTCGAAGAAGGAGCGTTTCAACAGCGAGCAACTGGCGATGTATGCCCGCTGGCTCCCACAGATCGCGGAAGACCCCGCCTACAACAAGAACCTCACGCTGTATGCGGGCGGTTTCTCCCTGGCTGCCGAGAGCGAGCGATTCTATTGGCAGCCGTTCGCGGAGAAAGCCGTGCCGTCGATTCTTTGCCACGCCGCGGACGCGTATGGCGGCGGGCAATACCGCGTTCTTCAGCCGTTCAATGCATTGGCGCAGGCGGGGCTTGCACAGGGTGGATACAGCCGCTATCTGCTGACGCCTGCCCAGGTCGAGCGCTTCAAGCCGGACTCGGTGATCCTCCAGCGGCAGTTGCTGGAACCGCAGATCAACTACGTCAGCCGACTCAAGGCGTTCTCCACGGCGCTCAAGGTCTATGAGCTGGACGACTACATCATCGAGCTTCCGCTCGGCAGCCAGCACCGTGCCGATTTTTCCCGTGAAGTCGTGCGTTCGCTGCGCAAGGTCCTTTCCCTGTGCGACCGTTTCGTCGTATCGACGGAGCCGCTGGCGGCGGCGTTGGCCGGCATGCATTCGGACATTCGCGTCGTCAGGAACACGCTCGCTCCCGAGTCGTGGAAAGGTTTGCAGGGGCAGCGCCGGTCGGGTCCGAAGCCACGGGTGGGCTGGGCTGGTGGGCTTGGTCATGGCGGCGATCTGAAAATGATCGCCGACGTGGTCAGGGCGCTGGCGGGCGAGGTGGACTGGGTCTTCATGGGCATGTGCCCGGACGAGCTGTTGCCGTTCATGGCCGAGTACCACCCCGGTGTTCCGTTCGACCGCTATCCCGAAAGGCTGGCAAGTCTGGACCTGGATCTGGCCCTCGCGCCGCTCGAGCAAAACCGCTTCAACGAGTGCAAGAGCAATCTTCGCCTGCTCGAGTACGGCGCCTGCGGCTTCCCGGTCGTGTGCAGCGATATCGAGCCCTACCGGTGCGACCTGCCGGTGACGCTGGTGAAAAACCGCTACAAGGATTGGCTCAACGCGATCCGGGCGCACCTGCAGGACCTGGATGCGGCGGCTGCGATGGGCGCGGCATTGCAGACCAAGGTGCGTGCCGAGTGGATGCTCGAAGGCGACAATCTGCAGGCCTGGCGCAAGGCCTGGCTGCCTGACTGAAAGCGTTAAAGTTTCGCGAGCCCGAACCGATAACCCGGATGCCTGAAGACGTGGCTCCGTGGTGATGTTCGGAGTCTCGCGAGGGCGGTCAAGCCCTACAGCAAAAAAGTTTTAAAAAACGTTAAAGCTTTCTGCCGGCACGACGATAAACATCACGAAAGCTCTCTAGGCCAATCCCGGCGGTTGCCAAGGCCGGGAGTCGTACAAGCCCACACCACGAGGTTCTCGTCATGGCTCTTACCGTCAACACCAACATTGCCGCACTGAATACCCAGAAGAACCTGAACAAGTCTTCTGACGCTCTGTCGACCACCATGCAACGTCTGTCCAGCGGCCTGAAAATCAACAGCGCCAAAGACGATGCGGCTGGCCTGCAGATCTCCAACCGCCTGACCAGCCAGATCAACGGCCTGGATGTAGCGGTCAAGAACTCCAACGACGGCATCTCCATCGCGCAGACCGCTGAAGGCGCCATGCAGGAATCCACCAACATCCTGCAACGTATGCGTGAACTGGCCCTGCAATCGGCTAACGGCTCGAACAGCGACGAAGACCGCAACTCCCTGCAGGCCGAGTACTCGCAGCTCTCCACCGAACTGACCCGTATCGCCAGCACCACCACCTTCGGTGGTCGTAACCTGCTCGACGGCTCCTTCGGTACTTCCAGCTTCCAGGTCGGCGCCAACGCCAACGAAACCATCAACCTGACCCTGGGTAACGTTTCGGCCAACCGTATCGGTTCGCAGCAGGCTTCCGCCGACGCGGCCGTCGTCGCCAGCGGCTCGGCTGCCGGTGCAGGCACCATCACCGTTACTGGTGGCGGCAAGACCAAAGACGTCGATATCGAAGCCGGCGCATCCGCTAAGGACATCGCCAAGGGCCTCAACAACTCGATCACCGGCCTGAGCGCCACCGCTTCCACGACCGCTCAACTGAGCATCGACACCGGTAGCGGCGCGGCAACCAGCGGTGCTTCGTTCACCGTCAACGTCGGCACTGCCTCGGCGAGCATCGTGGGTGCCCATTCGACCTCCGACCTGGCCGACCAGCTCAGCTCGAACGCCTCGGCGCTGGGTATCTCCGTCAACTACAACGAGGAAAGCGGCGAGCTGTCGATCACCTCCAGCACCGGTGAGAACATCTCCTTCGACGTGGCTGCAGGCAACACGGCTTCCGCAGCGGGCGTGAAGGTCGCGGTGCAGGATTCGGACGGCGAGTTCGGTGCTGGGACTCAGGTGGCCGACGGCCAGACCGTCCGCGGTACTGTCGATCTGAACTCGGCCAAGGCTTACAGTCTCACCGACAAGACCGGTACTGTGGCCGCCACCGTGTTCGGTAGCGCAACCACCAAGTCCGAGCTGACCAGCGTCACCGATACCGACATCACCTCGGCTCGCGGCTCGCAGAAAGCGATCTCGGTCATCGACAAGGCGATCTCCAACATCGATGCCCAGCGTGCCGACCTCGGTGCCGTACAGAACCGCTTCGACAGCACGGTTTCCAACCTGCAGAGCATCTCCGAGAACTCCACGGCTGCACGTAGCCGCGTTCAGGACGCTGACTTCGCATCGGAAACTGCCGAGCTGACCAAGCAGCAAACTCTGCAACAAGCGTCGACAGCGATCCTGGCCCAGGCCAACCAGCTGCCGTCCGCTGTACTGAGTCTGCTCCAGTAATCGATACCAAATAGGGTGGAGGGGGAAGTGCATTGATGCCTTCCCCCTTTTCCCGTTGTGAGGTGATTTCCAAATGAACATCACGACTCCGAATGTGCAATATGTCCCGTCCACGACCACGTCCACGTCCGCTACGTCGGGCAAGGCGTCGTCGGAGGCGGTAACAAGCGTGGCGACCGGGAAGGCCGAAAACGCGGTGAGTGCGGGTGAATCGATCGATCGTGGCGAGCTGGACTCGGCGGTAGCGAGCATGCAGAACTACGCCCAGTCGATTAAACGCAATCTGGATTTCCACCTCGACGACTCCAGTGGCCGCGTGGTCGTGCAGGTCGTCGCCAGCGACTCCGGTGAAGTGATTCGCCAGATTCCCTCGGAGGAAGCGCTGGAACTGGCGGCTAATCTGGATGGCATGCGCAGCTTGCTGTTTCGCGAGCAGGCTTGATCTGGCGCGTTTTTTGCTGAAAGGGAAGTATCAGCGCCACTAAAATGGCATAGGGGATAGCAGCGATGGTGACTACAACATCTACGACGGGAACGACGTCTACGACGACGCCGGCTACCACCACCAGCTCGTCGTCCACCAAAACGTCGATCACCGGCCTGGGTTCCGGGCTGGATATCGATGCGCTGGTAGAAGTCACCGTCAACGCCGAGAAGGCGCCCAAGCAGGGGCAGATCGATCGCCTTACGGCGAAGACCGAAACCAGTTTGTCTGCCGTGGGCACCTTGAAGGCGGCAATGGAGGCCTTCGAGGCCTCGTTGACCGCGCTGACATCGAAGAGCACCAGTTTCGACGGGCTCAGTGCCAAGTCGTCCACCGAGACGGTCGCCACCGTCACTTCCAAGTCGGGTGCTGTGGAGGGTTCCTACGCGCTCAACGTCACCAGTCTTGCCACCGCCTCGAAGGTGGCTACCGCGAGTCTCAGCGGCGGTAGCGCCACCACCTTTGCGTCCGGTGGGAAGCTGAAAATCGACGTGGGCGACAACGCCACCTATTCAGTGAACGTGTCTGCCGGCGCCTCGCTGAGCAGCATCCGCGACTCGATCAATTCCCAGTTGTCTTCGAGCGCTGGTATCACCGCGAACATCGTTACCGACTCCAATGGTTCGCGCCTCGTACTGTCATCGGAAACCACCGGCGAGAATACCGATATCTTCATGTCGGGTACCGGTGATCTGGCCGCACTCAACGTCAACGTCACGTCCACCACCGACGGCGACGGGGTCACCACCGTCTCGCACAATTTGCAGAAGCAGAGCGGCACCGGTGCCGGTTACATCACCCTTTCCGGGGATGCCAAGTTCACCCTCGACGGGCTGGAGATGTCCAGCTCGACCAACACCACGTCCGCCCTCAGCGGCTTGACCATCACCCTGAAGGGGAAGGGCGAGTCGACGATCTCGATGTCGACCAACACCGATGGCATCAAGTCGTCGGTGGAGACCTTCGTCAACGCCTACAACACCCTGATGACGGTGACCAACGCGCTCACCAAGGTCACCGTGTCCGCCGATGGCAGCACCACGGACGCCGGCGCTCTGGTCGGTGATGCGACGATTCGGACCATGATGAACTCGGTCCGCAGCGCAATGGTCCAGCCGTCCACGGGCAGCGGCAGCCTGAGCATCCTGGCGCAGCTGGGCGTATCGACGAACAAGGACGGCACCCTGAAGCTCGATGAGAAGGCGTTGACCGCCGGCGTCGAAGCCAACTACGACTCGGTCAAGTCCTTCTTCACGGGAGATGACGGGCTGATTTCGCGTCTCGGCGATGTCACCTCGGTGTACACCGCCAAGGGCGGCCTTCTCGAAAGCAAGCAGAACTCGCTGCAGGGCACGCTGGACAAACTGGATGACCAGCAGGAATCGCTTGATCGGCGGATCGAGACACTGCAGACCAGCCTCTACAAGAAGTACAACACCATGGATGCCCTGGTGGCCCAGCTCAACGCGACCAGCTCGAGCATTCTCGAAACGCTCAACGCGTTGAACAACAAGGACAACTGATGTCCCGGGGCTATCACCCCATCCGCCAGCTGGGACGGAGCATGCGTAACGGGGCATTTGCCGCGATCGCCACGCTCCGTAATGGCGTCGCCTTGTATCTACCCGCCACGCTTTCTCCGAGCAAATTTGCGTTCCACGCTAAAGATTCCACCGGCTGACCCGATAACTAAATCAGAAGGTTTCATTCGTCTTATTTAGGAGCCGCCGGCATGTACCCAGCCTCTGCCCTCAGGAATTACCAGCAAGTCAGCACCCAGTCGCAACTGGCTGAAGCAAGTCCTCACCGTCTGATCCAGATGCTCTACGAGGGAGCTTTGGACCGGATCGCCCAGGCCCAGGGCGCCATGGCGCGCGGTCAGACCGGCGAGAAAGGCGCGCTGATCGGCAAGGCCATCAATATCATCAACGGCTTGCGTCAGGCGCTGGACAAGGAGAAGGGCGGCGAGTACGCCGACAATCTCGAGGGTCTGTACGAATTCATGAGCCAGCGTCTGCTTCAGGCCAACCTGAAGAACGACCCCAGCTCCCTGGAACTGGTTTCTTCCCTGCTGCGCAAGGTCAAAGATGGTTGGGACGGCATTGCGCCGGCTCCTGCTCCCATTCAAGGTGCGTGATCATGAACACTGCCGTTAAGCGTCTCGAAACTACCGGTATAGCTTTGCGGGATGCGCTGACCAATCAGGATTGGGCGGCTATCGGCTTGCTCGATCAGCAGTGCCGCGAAGCGGTCGATGACGCCATGCGCGAAGTCGAGCGCGACAGCGACCTGAAGATGACGCTGGAGGACATCCTGGCGATCTACCGTGATCTGGTCACCTCCTGCAGAAGCGTTCGCGAGCGCCTCGGCGAGGAAATGGCCCAGGTCAACAAGGCCCATCAGGGTGCCAAGATCTACAAGATGTTTGGCTGAGACCGCGCTGGTGAAGTGACACAAAGCAAGCCTGAGTCAAATCCAGGCTTTTTTTGTGCCATAAATTTGACTGGCGACCGTTTTTTGACTTTACTAGCGGCATATTGCTACCGCGTTAGAGCCGTGTGGCCTTTTCTCCGTCCGACCTAGAAGCCAACCTCTATGTGGCGTGAAACCAAGATTCTCCTAATTGATGACAATGACGACCGTCGTCGCGACCTGGCGGTCATCCTCAATTTTCTTGGCGAGGACCACCTGGCCTGTCGCAGTCAGGAGTGGCGAGACTGCATCGCTCCGCTGAACTCCAGTCGGGACGTGCTTGGCGTACTGCTCGGCGAAGTCAGCGCCAAGGGCGGTAACAGCGAGCTGCTCAAGCAGGTTGGTGCCTGGGACGAGTTTCTCCCGGTACTGATGATCGGAGAGTCGCTCGCCGCGGATTGCCCGGAGGAGCTGCGCCGCCGCGTGCTGGCCTCGCTGGAGATGCCGCCCAGCTACAACAAGCTGCTCGACTCGCTGCACCGCGCCCAGGTCTATCGCGAAATGTACGACGAGGCCCGCGAGCGTGGCCGTCAGCGCGAGCCGAACCTGTTCCGCAGCCTGGTGGGCACCAGCCGCGCCATCCAGCACGTGCGGACGATGATGCAGCAGGTCGCGGACACCGAGGCCAGCGTGCTGATCCTCGGCGAGTCGGGCACCGGCAAGGAAGTGGTCGCGCGCAACCTGCATTACCATTCCAAGCGGCGCGAAGGGCCGTTCGTGCCGGTCAACTGCGGCGCGATCCCGGCGGAGCTGCTGGAAAGCGAATTGTTCGGCCACGAGAAGGGCGCGTTCACTGGCGCCATCACCAGCCGGGCAGGGCGCTTCGAGTTGGCCAACGGGGGCACGCTGTTCCTCGACGAAATCGGCGACATGCCGCTGCCGATGCAGGTCAAGCTGTTGCGCGTGCTGCAGGAACGCACCTTCGAGCGAGTCGGCAGCAACAAGACCCAGAGCGCCGATGTGCGCATCATCGCGGCCACCCACAAGAACCTCGAGAAGATGATCGAGGAGGGCAGCTTCCGCGAGGACCTGTATTACCGCCTCAACGTCTTCCCCATCGAGATGGCGCCGCTGCGCGAGCGCGTCGAGGACATCCCGCTGCTGATGAGCGAACTGATCTCGCGCATGGAGCACGAGAAGCGCGGCTCGATCCGTTTCAACTCCGGCTCGATCATGTCGCTGTGTCAGCACGACTGGCCGGGCAACGTCCGCGAGCTGGCCAACCTGGTGGAGCGCATGGCGATCATGCATCCGTACGGGGTGATCGGCGTTTCCGACCTGCCGAAGAAATTCCGCTACGTCGACGACGAGGACGAGAACCTCACCGCCAGCCTGCGCGAAGAGCTCGAAGAGCGCGCCGCGCTGACCAGCCAGCTTCCGGTGGGCATCGACTCCGGCAGCATGCTTCCGCCCGAGGGCCTGGACCTCAAGGATTATCTGGGCAACCTCGAGCAGGGCCTCATCCAGCAAGCGCTGGACGACGCCAACGGCGTGGTGGCACGCGCCGCCGAGCGCCTGCGCATCCGCCGCACGACGCTGGTGGAGAAAATGCGCAAGTACGGCATGAGCCGCCGCGAGGATGAAGACGAGGGCTGACGCGCTTCTCGTCTCCCACGCCCGCTTCACGGGTTTCCCTTCCAAAAGTTTGACGCCCGCTTCTCAACTCATTGAAAAGCGGGCTGTTTTTTATGGGCACGGGGATTGCTATTCGTCTCTCAACACGACCGTTCTCTGACGGTCGCCACGCGAGAGATTCACATGAAGCCAGTCGCCCAGAGCGCCGCCATCGAACCCGTTCCGCCGAGCGATCGCTCCACCGATGAACTCGGCCGGGCGTATGCGTTGTTCGAGCAGATGTCGGAACGGCTCAGCGACTCCTACGGATCGCTGCAGGCCCGCGTCGATCAGCTCACCGGCGAACTGGAACTGGTCAGCGCCCAGCGCATGCAGGAGCTGGCGGAGAAGGAGCGCCTGGCGCAGCGTCTGCAGAGCCTGCTCGACCTGCTTCCCGGCGGGGTCGTGGTGATCGACGGCCAGGGCCTGGTCCGCGAAGCCAATCCGGTTGCCGGGCAACTGCTCGGCCAGCCGCTGGTCGGGGTGCTCTGGCGCCAGGTGATCGTTCGCTGCTTCGCGCCGCGCCAGGACGATGGCCACGAAGTGTCGCTCAAGGATGGCCGGAGGCTGTCCATCGCAACGCGTTCGCTCAATGGGGAGCCGGGCCAGCTGGTGCTGCTCACCGACCTTACCGAAACCCGCCGCCTGCAGGACCAGTTGGCCCGTCACGAGCGGCTTTCCGCGCTCGGTCGGATGGTCGCCTCGCTGGCGCATCAGGTGCGCACGCCGTTGTCGGCGGCGATGCTCTATGCCAGCCATCTGAACGAGCGCGTGCTGCCTCCCGAGCAGCAACAACGTTTCGCCGGGCGTCTCAAGGAGCGCCTGCATGAGCTGGAACACCAGGTCCGCGACATGCTGGTGTTCGCCCGTGGCGAGCTGCCGATGACCGATCGACTGGC
>NZ_DJTK01000032.1:63948-82123 GCF_002438225.1 Pseudomonas sp. UBA6310
TGTGCAACCGCGACACCCTGGTCGGCACGGCGATCAACCTGATCGAGAACGCCCTCCAGGCCGCCGGGCGCGGTGTCGCCCTGAAGATTCACCTGTACGCGCGCGGCGACCGCCTGCGCCTGTGCGTCAGCGACAACGGCCCCGGCATCGATGCGCCGACCCTGGCGCGGCTGGGCGAACCGTTCTTCACCACCAGAACCACCGGCACCGGCCTCGGGCTGGCGGTGGTCAAGGCCGTGGCGCGTGCGCATCGCGGCACGCTGCAACTGCGTTCGCGGGTTGGCTTCGGTACCTGCGCGATTCTCGATCTGCCGCTGATCGCTGCGGCCCCCACTGCTTTTCCGGAGTGACCATGACCGCGAACATCCTGCTCGTCGAAGACGACCGCGCCCTGCGCGAAGCCCTGGCCGACACGCTGGCGCTGGCCGGTCACGAATTCGTCGCCGTGGACTGCGCCGAAGCGGCGCTCGCCGCGCTGCACGAACACGCCTTCAGCCTGGTGCTGAGCGACGTGAACATGCCGGGCATGGATGGCCATCACCTGCTCGGGCTGATCCGTTCGCGCTATCCGCAATTGCCGGTGCTGCTGATGACCGCCTACGGCGCCGTCGAGCGGGCGGTGGACGCGATGCGCCAGGGCGCCGTCGATTACCTGGTCAAGCCGTTCGACTCGAACACCCTGCTGGAGCTTGTCGGGCGCCACGCGCTCGGCCGTCCTGGTGTCAGCGATGAAGGTCCGGTCGCACTGGAGCCGGCCAGTCTGCAGCTGCTCGACCTGGCGGCCCGTGTGGCCCGCAGCGACTCGACCGTGATGATCACCGGCGAATCCGGCACCGGCAAGGAAGTGCTGGCGCGCTATATCCACCAGCAGTCGCCGCGTGCCGCCAAGCCGTTCATCGCGATCAACTGTGCGGCGATTCCCGACAACATGCTCGAGGCCACGCTGTTCGGCCATGAGAAGGGTTCCTTCACTGGCGCGGTCAGCGCACAGCCGGGCAAGTTCGAGTTGGCGGAGGGCGGGACTCTCCTGCTCGACGAGATTTCCGAAATGCCGCTCGGCCTGCAGGCCAAACTGCTGCGGGTGCTGCAGGAGCGCGAAGTGGAGCGCGTCGGTGCGCGCAAGCCGATCGCCCTGGACATCCGGGTGCTCGCCACCAGCAACCGCGACCTGCAGGCGGAAGTGGCGGCGGGGCGCTTCCGTGAGGATCTCTACTACCGGCTTTCGGTGTTTCCGCTGGCCTGGCGCCCGCTGCGCGAGCGCACCGCCGACATTCTGCCGCTGGCCGAGCGCCTGCTCGGCAAGCACGTCAAGAAAATGAACCATGCCGCCGTGCGCTTCTCCGAGCAGGCACGCGCTTGCCTGACCGCGCACCCCTGGCCGGGCAACGTGCGCGAACTGGACAACGCCATCCAGCGCGCGCTGATCCTCCAGCAGGGCGGCATCATCCAGCCCCATGACCTGTGCCTGACCTCGCCCATCGGCTATGCCCCGGTGCCGGTGCCGGTGGCCGCGCCAATGCTGGTCAGTCCGCCGCCCGCCGCGGCGCAGGCTGCCGGTGACCTGAGCGAAGACCTGCGCCGGCGGGAGTTCAAGATGATCATCGAGACGCTGCGCTGCGAGCGCGGCCGACGCAAGGAGGCGGCGGAGCGCCTGGGGATCAGCCCGCGCACCCTGCGCTACAAGCTGGCCCAGATGCGCGACGCCGGAATGGATGTGGAGGCCTATCTCTACGCCAGCTGATGCCGTCGGCAGCATCCCGCCAGTAATCCGCCAGCGGCTATCCCAGCCGCCGATTCCGTCGAACGTCTCGACGGATTTCGTTCGCACGGATATCGAACAACTGACCTGACGAAAGCGCCTGCATCGCTGTAGGCCGCGTCTGCCGGGCGCTCCAGCCCGTATGCCGAACCTGTTCAGGTTTTGGCACCCTAGTTGCAATCTCCTATTCAAGAAGCCGCCAAGCGTCAAAAAAGCTGCGGAAGCCGGAGAGTGCGATGAGCCAGGGTATTGAATTCAATCGACTGATGCTGGAAATGCGTTCCATGCAGACGGAAGCGATGGCCCGCGCCAAACCGGCGGCCAGCGAGCCCGCCGCAGTGGGCGCGCCAAGCTTCGCCGACATGCTCGGTCAGGCCGTCGGCAAGGTGAATGAAACCCAGCAAGCCTCCAGCCAGCTTTCCAATGCGTTCGAGATGGGCAAGAGCGGGGTGGACATCACCGACGTGATGATCGCCTCGCAGAAGGCGAGCGTTTCCTTCCAGGCCATGACCCAGGTGCGTAACAAACTGGTTCAGGCGTATCAAGACATCATGCAGATGCCGGTTTAAGGGCAGGTAGGATCAAGACATGGCCGATGCTGTTATGAACGTTCCCGCCCGCAACCCCGCCGACGCTTCGGAGCCGAAGAAGCCGCTGTTGGGTCTCGCCTTCCTCAGCAACCTGGCGCAGATGAGCATGCTGCGCCAGATCGGGCTGCTGGTTGGCCTGGCCGCCAGCGTGGCCATCGGCTTCGCCGTGGTGCTCTGGTCGCAACAACCGGACTACCGTCCGCTGTACGGCAGCCTGACCGGCATGGACGCCAACCAGGTGATCGAAGCGCTGACCACGGCCGACATCCCCTACAAGATCGAGCCGAACTCCGGCGCGCTGCTGGTCAAGGCCGACGACGTCGCCCGCGCCCGCATCAAGCTGGCCGGCGCCGGCATCCAGCAGACCGACGGCAATGTCGGCTTCGAGATCCTCGACAAGGAGCAGGCCCTCGGCACCAGCCAGTTCATGGAAGCGACCAACTACCGTCGCGGCCTGGAAGGTGAACTGGGCCGCACCGTCGCCAGCCTCAACAACATCAAGGCTGCCCGTGTGCACCTGGCGATCCCGAAGAGCTCGGTATTCGTTCGTGACGAGCGCAAGCCGACCGCTTCGGTGCTGGTCGAGCTGTATCCGGGCCGCAGCCTCGAGCCGAGCCAGGTGATGGCTATCGTCAACCTGGTCGCCACCAGCGTGCCGGAGCTGAGCAAGTCGCAAGTCACCGTCGTCGACCAGAAGGGCAACCTGCTGTCCGACCAGCAGGAGCTGTCCGAACTGTCGATGGCCGGCAAGCAGTACGACTACAGCCGCCGCATGGAAAGCATGTTCACCCAGCGCGTGCAGAACATCCTCCAGCCGGTGGTCGGTAACGGCCGCTACAAGGCCGAAGTCTCCGCCGACGTCGATTTCAGCGCGGTGGAATCCACCTCCGAAACCTTCAACCCGGATCAGCCGGCGCTGCGCAGCGAGCAGTCGGTCAACGAACAACGCAGCACCAGCTCCAGCAGCGGCGGCGTGCCGGGCGCGCTGTCCAACCAGCCTCCGGGCCCCGCCAGCGCACCGCAGCAGACCGGCCAGGCCGCTGCCGCACCCGCCGGCCCGATTGCCGCCGGCCAGCCGCTGCTCGACGCCAATGGCGCACAGATCATGGACCCGGCCACCGGCCAGCCGATGCTGGCACCGTTTCCGGCCGACAAGCGCGAGCAGGCTACCCGCAACTACGAGCTGGACCGTTCCGTCAGCTACACCAAGCAGCAGCAGGGCCGTCTGCGCCGTCTGTCGGTTGCGGTGGTACTGGACGACCAGATCAAGGTCAACCCTGAGAATGGCGAAGTTACCCACACGCCATGGAACGCCGACGAACTGGCGCGCTTCACCCGCCTGGTACAGGACGCCGTAGGCTTCGACGCCAGCCGTGGCGATAGCGTGAGCGTGATCAACAACGCCTTCGCTCCGGACACCGGCATCGAGGCCATCGACATTCCGTGGTACGAGCAGACCTGGTTCAGCATGCTGATGAGTACGCTCAAGCAACTGTTCCCGGCGCTGCTGATCATGGTCCTTGTGTGGTTCGTCCTGCGTCCGGTGCTGAACAACATCAGCGGCGGCGGCAAGGGCAAGGAGCTGGGCGCCTTTGGTGCCGCGGGTGGCGTAGCCGGAGGCTTGAACGGTGGGCTTGAAGGTGAGCTGTCGGACGATCGCGTTAGCCTCGGTGGCCCGCAGAGCATCATGCTGCCGAGCCCGTCCGAGGGTTATGATGCGCAGCTCAACGCCATCAAGAATCTTGTGGCCGAAGACCCGGGCCGTGTCGCCCAGGTCGTGAAAGACTGGATCAACGCCGATGAATGAGCGCGCCCCCACCAAGCTGAACAAGGTCGACAAGGCAGCCATCCTGCTGTTGTCCCTGGGTGAAACCGACGCCGCGCAGGTGTTGCGTCACCTCGGACCGAAGGAAGTGCAACGCGTCGGCATGGCCATGGCGCAGATGCGCAACGTGCACCGCGAGCAGGTCGAGAAGGTGATGGGCGAGTTCGTCGACATCGTCGGCGACCAGACCAGCCTCGGCGTCGGCGCCGACGGCTACATCCGCAAGATGCTGACCCAGGCGCTGGGCGAGGACAAAGCCGGCAGCCTGATCGACCGGATTCTCCTCGGTGGCAGCACCAGCGGTCTGGACAGCCTGAAGTGGATGGAGCCGCGCGCCGTGGCCGACGTGATCCGCTACGAGCACCCGCAGATCCAGGCGATCGTGGTCGCCTACCTGGACCCCGACCAGGCCGGCGAGGTGCTCAGCCACTTCGACCACAAGGTGCGCCTGGACATCATCCTGCGCGTTTCCTCGCTGAACACCGTGCAGCCGGCGGCGTTGAAGGAGCTCAACCAGATTCTCGAGAAGCAGTTCTCCGGCAGTTCGAACACCTCGCGCGCTACCATGGGCGGCGTGAAGCGTGCGGCCGATATCATGAACTACCTGGACAGCTCGTCCGAGGGCCAGTTGATGGATTCGATCCGCGAGATGGACGAAGACCTGTCCTCGCAAATCGAGGACCTGATGTTCGTCTTCGACAACCTGGCCGACGTCGACGACCGCGGCATCCAGGCGCTGATGCGCGAAGTCTCGTCCGACGTGCTGGTCCTGGCGCTCAAGGGCTCCGACGAGGCGATCAAGGAAAAGGTCTTCAAGAACATGTCCAAACGCGCTGCCGAGTTGCTGCGCGACGACCTGGAAGCGAAGGGCCCGGTGCGCGTCAGCGACGTCGAGACCGCGCAGAAAGAAATTCTTACCATTGCCCGCCGGATGGCCGAAGCCGGGGAAATCGTCCTGGGTGGCAAGGGCGGCGAAGAGATGATCTAAATGGCGAAGGAAGAGCCCAGCGACCTGATCCGCGCGCGCGACGTTCGTGGCAGTGGTTTCGAGAGCTGGTCGCTGCCCAGTTTCGACCCGCCGCCGCTGCCGGGCAGCGAGCCCGCGGTGCCGGAGACGAGCGAGGAGCGCGCGCAGAACCTGATCGAGGACATCTCCGATCAGGCCGTCAAGCCGCTGACGCTCGACGAACTCGAGGCGATCCGCCAGGACGCCTACAACGAAGGCTTCGCCACCGGCGAGAAGGACGGCTTCCATTCGGGCCAGATCAAGGCCAAGCAGGAGGCCGACGCGCTGCTGAACGTCAAGCTCGAACGGCTCGAACAGCTGATGTCACAGCTGTTCGAGCCCATCGGTGAGCAGGACCAGCAGCTCGAGGCTACGCTCGTGGAAATGGTCGGCCACGTCGTTCGCCAAGTCATCCAGCGCGAGATGGTGACCGATTCCAGCCAGTTGCGCCAGGTCGTCCGCGAGTCCCTCAAACTGCTGCCGATGGGTGCCGAGAACGTACGTATCCATGTCAATCCGCAGGACTTCGACCTGGTCAAGGCGTTGCGCGAACGCAACGAGGAGAAGTGGCGGATTCTGGAAGACGAGAACCTGCTGCCCGGAGGCTGCAAGGTGGAAAGCGAGCACAGCCAGATCGACGCCAGCATCGAGACGCGCCTGGCCCAGGCAATGAACCAGATTTTCGAACACCAGCGCGAGCAGAAGGTGCACCCGCCGGCTGCCGATGTCGCCGTCGACCTGAGCACGCCCGATGCGTCTTGAGCGCACCAGCCTCGCCCGGCGTCTGGCAGGCTATGTCGAGGCCGTGCAGCTTCCCAGCCAGCCGCTGGTGGAAGGGCGTCTGCTGCGAATGGTTGGCCTGACCCTCGAAGCCGAGGGGCTGCGCGCCGCCATTGGCAGTCGCTGCCTGGTGATCAATGACGGCAGCTACCAGCCGGTCCAGGTGGAAGCCGAGGTCATGGGCTTCTCCAACGGCAAGATCTACCTGATGCCCGTTGGCAGCCTGGCCGGTATCGCGCCCGGTGCCCGCGTGGTGCCGATGCCCGATACCGGCCGCCTGCCGATGGGCATGAGCATGCTCGGCCGCGTGCTCGACGGCGCCGGCAACGCCCTGGACGGCAAGGGCCGGATGAAGGCCGAGGACTGGGTGCCGATGGACGGCCCGATCATCAACCCGCTCAATCGCGAGCCCATCCATGAGCCGCTGGACGTCGGCATCCGCTGCATCAATGGCCTGCTCACCGTGGGTCGCGGCCAGCGCCTCGGCCTGTTCGCCGGCACCGGCGTGGGCAAGAGCGTGCTGCTGGGCATGATGACGCGCTTCACCGAGGCCGAGATCATCGTCGTCGGGCTGATCGGCGAACGTGGCCGCGAGGTGAAGGAATTCATCCAGGAGATCCTCGGCGAGGAAGGCCTCAAGCGCTCGGTGGTGGTGGCTTCGCCGGCGGACGAAGCGCCGCTGATGCGTCTGCGCGCGGCGATGTACTGCACGCGCATCGCCGAGTACTTTCGCGACAAGGGCAAGAACGTCCTGCTGCTGATGGATTCGCTGACCCGTTTCGCCCAGGCCCAGCGCGAGATCGCCCTGGCCATCGGCGAGCCGCCGGCGACCAAGGGTTATCCGCCCTCGGTGTTCGCTCGTCTGCCCAAGCTGGTCGAGCGGGCCGGTAACGCCGAGGCCGGCGGCGGCTCGATCACTGCCTTCTACACCGTGCTCTCCGAGGGCGACGACCAGCAGGATCCGATCGCCGACTCGGCGCGCGGGGTGCTCGACGGTCACTTCGTGCTGTCCCGGCGCCTGGCCGAAGAGGGCCACTACCCGGCGATCGACATCGAAGCCTCCATCAGCCGGGTGATGCCCCAGGTCGTCAGCCCCGAACACCTGCGCAATGCCCAGCGCTTCAAGCAGCTGTGGTCGCGCTACCAGCAGAGTCGCGACCTGATCAGCGTCGGCGCCTACGTCGCCGGCGGCGATCCGGAGACCGACATGGCCATCGCCAAGCAGCCGCTGATGGTCGCCTACCTGCGCCAGGGCCTGCGCGAAAGCGAGAGCCTGGAGCAGGCGTCGGCGAACCTGGCTGCGGTTCTGCAGGCCGGCAAGGGCTGATAGATGGCGCAGAGCAGAGCGGCCCGGCTGGTGCCGGTGGTGGACATGGCGGAAAAGGCCGAGCGCGAGGCCGCGCGCATGCTCGGCCGCTGCCAGACGCAGCTCGGCCAGGTGGAAAACCAGCTCAACGAACTGCACCGGTATCGCGGCGATTACCAGAAGCAGCTGGTCAATCAGGGGCAGCAGGGCGTTTCCGGGCAATGGCTGATCAACTACCAGCGCTTTCTGTCGCAGCTGGAAACGGCGGTCGCCCAGCAGCAGCGCAACGTCGATTTTCACCGCGAGAACCTGCGCAAGGCGCGTGACGCCTGGCAGGCCTGCTACACGCGCCTAGAAGGGCTGCGCAAGCTGGTCCAGCGCTACATCGAGGAAGCGCGGGCGGCGGACGAGAAGCGCGAGCAGAAGCAGCTCGACGAGCTGGCCGCCCGGCTGTCCGCACGGCGCACCGACTGACTGCGGTTGCTCCCTTGGCGAGTCGGTGCTACATCTTGATCAGGCGCCGCCTGCAGTCCTTCCCGGCGCATAAGGAGAATTCATGGCTATAACCTCGCAAGCCTCCGATGACGGTCAGGAGCTGACCATCCTCATCCAGGGGCGTTTCGATTTCGGTGCCCACCAGGAATTCCGCGACGCCTACGAACGCATAAGCACCTCGCCCAAGCGCTACGTGATCGACCTAAAGGGTGCGACCTATCTGGACAGTTCCGCGCTCGGCATGCTGTTGCTGCTGCGCGATCACGCCGGCGGCGAGAGTGCCGCGATCAGCCTGATCAACTGCAGTCCGGACGTGCGCAAGATCCTCACCATCTCCAATTTCGAACAGCTCTTCCGGATCAGTTGAGGCGGTATGTCTGAGCGGTTGTCGGTCCTCATCGCGGAGGATAACGCCGCCGATCGCCTGCTGCTCTCGGCCATCGTCACCCGCGAGGGCCATCGCGCGCTGACCGCCGCCGACGGGCAGGAAGCCCTGGAGCTGTTCTGCCGCGAACGGCCGCAGCTGGTGCTGATGGACGCGCTGATGCCGGTGATGGACGGCTTCGAGGCAGCGCGGCTGATCAAGCTCGCCGCCGGCGAGACGCTCGTCCCGATCATCTTCCTCACCTCCCTGACCGAGAACGACGCCCTGGTGCATTGTCTCGAGGTCGGCGACGATTTCCTCGCCAAGCCCTACAACCGGGTGATCCTCGGCGCCAAGATTCGCGCGATGGACCGCCTGCGCCGCCTGCAGCAGACGGTGCTGGAGCAGCGCGACCTGATCGCCAAGCACAACGAACACCTGGTTGCCGAGCAGCGCGTGGCCAAGGCGGTGTTCGACAAGGTCGCGCACTCGGGCTGCCTGAACGCGCCCAATATCCGCTACCTGCAATCGCCCTACGCGTTGTTCAACGGCGACCTGATGCTGGCCGCGTACAAACCCTCTGGCGGCATGCATGTGCTGCTCGGCGACTTCACCGGCCACGGACTGCCCGCGGCGATCGGGGCGATGCCGCTGGCGGAGGTGTTCTACGGCATGACCACCAAGGGCTACGGGCTCGCCGACATCCTTCGCGAGGTGAATGCCAAGCTCAAGCGCATCCTCCCGGTCGGGGTGTTCTGCTGCGCGACGTTGATCAACCTGAGTTTCCACCGGCGCGTTGTCGAGGTGTGGAATGGCGGCCTGCCGGACGGCTACCTGCTGCGCGGCGGGAGCAACGAACGTATTCCGCTGGTTTCCCGTCACCTGCCGCTCGGCGTGCTGGAGCCGGCGGTGTTCGACGAGAAGTACGAGGTCTACCCGCTGCTGGAGGGCGACCGTCTGCTGCTGCTGTCGGATGGGCTGCTGGAGACGCGCAATCATGCCGGCGAGCTGTTCGGCGAACAGCGCCTGCTGGACCTGATGGCGGCGAACGAGCAGCGCGGCCAGCTGTTCGACGAGGTGCAGCAGGCCCTGAGCGCCTTCCGCGGCGAAACCCAGGACGACGTCAGCCTGATCGAACTCAGCCTGATCGAGGAGGCGAGGTCCTCGCCGTTGACGTTCTCCAACGACGGCAACGACACGCCGCTGGACTGGTCGGCCTGTTTCGAATTCCGCGCGGAAACCCTCAAGCACATGAACCCGCTGCCCTACCTGCTGCAGCTGCTGCTGGAGGTGCAGGGCCTGCGTTCTCAGGTTGGAGCGCTCTACACCGTGCTGGTCGAGCTCTACTCCAACGCCCTGGAGCACGGCGTGCTGCGCCTGGACTCGTCGCTCAAGCGCGACGTGCAAGGCTTCGCCCAGTACTACGGCGAGCGCCGGGAGCGGCTCGCCCGGCTGGAGGAAGGCTTCGTGCGTTTTCACCTGGAACTGCGCCCCGAGCACGGAGGCGGGCGCCTGATCATGCGGGTCGAGGACAGCGGCGGCGGATTCGACCTGGCGGCGGCAAGGGCCTGCGAACAATCCACCGAACAACTGCACGGGCGTGGCTTGAAACTGGTCAGCCAGCTGGCCGAGAAGAGTGACTGGGAGAACGATGGGCGGGGCGTCAGCGTGGAGTTTTCCTGGTCCGCTCAGGCATAATTCCCACCCCCTTGATCATGGAGTGAGCAAGTGTCAGACGCGCATCTCGACGGTACTGTCCTCGCTTCACTGCAGGACCTCATGGAAGCGGAGTACCCGGTTCTGCTGGATACCTTTCTGGCCGATTCCGAAGAGCGCGTGCGCCTGTTGGCCGGGGCTTTGCAGGTCAAGGATGCGCAGCTCCTGCGTCTGACCGCGCACAGCTTCAAGGGCAGCTGCAGCAACATGGGCGCCCTGTCGCTGGCGGACCTGTGCAAGCAGCTCGAAGACCAGAGCGAGCGGCAGTCGTTTGACAGCGCCGCCGTTCTGGTCGAGCAGATCAACCGTGAATTCGCCATTGTCCGCATCCTGATGAAGTCGGAGCGTCAACGTTTTCGCGGTTGAGTGACTGCGAATACCCTTCTCTCGGCGCAAAGCCGCGTAAACCGGCGCTTTCCCAAAGCTGGCCCCTAACTTGCTTATTTCAGGCACGACCCATCCGAGCGGAGAGTGCCCCATGTCCGTCGCCCCCGATCTGCTTCTTCAGTCCGCGTCCGATACGCGGATGAAGTTGCCCGCGGTGAAAGCCCCGGTAAAGACCGACGACACCAGCAAGCGCGAGGCTTCCAGCTTCGCCGATGTCTATGCCAAGGAACGCCAGCCCAAGTCCGCGGACCGCAGCGATGCGCCTGCGAAGGCGCGCCATGAGAAGGCCGCGGACAACAAGCGCAACGACGCGCGTGACGACACGACCGCCAAGGCGAAGCCGGAGGTTGCCGATAGCGGCAAAGCCTTGCCGAGCAAGAAGGCGGTTGACGACGCGGAGCCGGCCGACGAGCAGGTGCAGGTGACTGACCAGCCTAACGGCCAGCCAATCGACCCGCTGGTGCTGATGGGCCTGGTGCCACAGCCCGTCGTTCCGGCGGTGCCGGAGCCGGCCATGGAGGCGCCTGCCGCACTGGCGACGGACGTTGCCGCCGTTGAGGTGCCGGCCGTTCCGCTGGCCGCTCCGACGCAGGGCGAGCCGGAGCCGCAGGCCACGGGCAGTGTCGAAGACCTTCTGCCGCCCGGCCTGACGTTGCCGGAGGATTTCCAGGCCGCCCAGGCCGTGGTGGCGCAGCAGGCCAAGGCGGTAGCGGTCCAGACCGTGAACACCGAGGCCGCCAAGGCGCCGCTCGACCCGGCGCTCGCCGCTCCGCTGGTCGAGCAGTTGCCGGTCGATGGCGAGACGCTCGCCGCGCTGAAGCCCGGCGATCTCGAGGCCGATTCGGGGGACCTGAAGGACAGTGTCAGCGAGCTGCGCGCGGAAAACTTCGCCAATAAACTGAATTCGCTCAACCAGGCCATGACCCAGCAGGTCAACGCTACCCAGCGTTCCGCCGTGGTGCCGGGGCAGCCGGTGCCCATGCAGCAGAACGGCTGGTCCGAAGCGGTGGTCGATCGGGTGATGTGGATGTCCAGCCAGAATCTGAAGTCAGCGGAGATACAGCTCGATCCGCAGGACCTGGGGCGTCTGGACGTGAAGATCAGCCTTAACCAGGACCAGACCCAGATCGCGTTCGCCAGCCCGCATGCCGCGGTCCGCGAGGCGCTGGAAGGCCAGATGAACCGTCTGCGCGACATGTTCACCCAGCAGGGCATGACTCTGGGCGACGTCAACGTTTCCGACCAGTCGCTGGCGCGTGGCTGGCAGGGGCAGGGTAGCGAAGGGCAGGGCCGCCGCGGTTCATCGTCGCGCGGCGGCTCGGGCGGTTCCGAGGACGAAGTGGTCATCGGCAGCGTCGAGGTCTCCAGCACGCCGCTCAAGGCGGGTCGCGGACTGGTCGACTACTACGCCTGACGCGGCGTTTCAAAAAAAAGCGAAAGGCCCGATCGGCTTCCTCCCGTTGGGCCTTTTTCGTTTGCGCTCCCGCCGGCGCTGCCGGTTTTCTCGGCGGTCGGCCAACACAGGGGCTATGCAGCGCGCGACGCGAGGTCGAAGATGCCCGGCGAAAGAGTTTTCCGGGAAGACCTTTTACTTATAAGCTGGCATAGCACTTGCTCCTAAGCCATTGATGGCTGTAAAGATCCCTGACGCGCGACGGAATATTGGCATGGCGAAGAAAGCTCCACCCCAGCCCAGCCCCGAGGGGGCCGAGAAACCTGCGGGCAAAAGCAAACTCAAACTGATCATCGTGATCGTGCTGGCCCTGTTGCTGGCGATCGGCGGTTCCGTCGGCGCAACCTGGTTCCTCCTCAGCAAGAACATGAAGAAGGACGAGGCCCCCGCAGCCGAGGAGCACGCCGCCGCGCCGGTCAAGCAGCCGGCCATCTACGAAGCGCTGGCGCCGGCCTTCGTGGTCAACTTCAATTACAACGGCCGGCAGCGCTACATGCAGGTCACGGTGGCACTGATGGCCCGTGATCAGGCGTCCCTCGACGCGTTGAAGGTGCACATGCCGGTCCTGCGGAACAACCTGGTGATGCTGTTTTCCAGCCAGGATTTCGAAAGCCTGACCAGCGCCGTCGGCAAGGAAATGCTGCGCCAGAAGGCCACCGCCAGTGTCCAGGAACTGGCGCAGAAAGAGGTCGGCAAGACCGTGATCGAGCAGGTTCTCTTCACCAACTTCGTATTGCAGTAGGAGCCCGTCCATGGCTGTACAAGACCTGCTGTCGCAGGACGAAATCGACGCCCTGCTGCACGGTGTGGACGATGGCGCCGTCGAGACCGAAACCGACGTCGAGCCCGGCAGCGTCAAGAGTTACGACCTCACCAGCCAGGACCGCATCGTTCGCGGTCGCATGCCGACGCTGGAGATGATCAACGAGCGCTTCGCCCGTTATACCCGTATCAGCATGTTCAACTTACTGCGCCGCTCGGCGGACGTGGCGGTCGGCGGCGTGCAGGTGATGAAGTTCGGCGAATACGTGCATTCGCTGTACGTGCCGACCAGCCTCAACCTGGTGAAGATGAAGCCGCTGCGCGGAACTGCGCTATTCATCCTCGACGCCAAGCTGGTGTTCAAGCTGGTGGACAACTTCTTCGGCGGCGACGGCCGTCACGCAAAGATCGAAGGCCGCGAGTTCACCCCGACCGAGTTGCGCGTGGTGCGGATGGTCATCGACCAGGCCTTCAACGACCTTCGCGAAGCCTGGCACGCGGTGCTCGACGTGAACTTCGAGTACATCAACTCCGAGGTCAACCCGGCCCTGGCGAACATCGTCAGTCCCAGCGAAGTGGTGGTGGTCTCGACCTTCCACATCGAGCTGGACGGCGGCGGCGGCGACCTGCACATCACCATGCCGTACTCGATGATCGAGCCGATCCGGGAAATGCTCGACGCCGGCTTCCAGTCCGACATGGACGATCAGGACGAGCGCTGGGTGAAGGCACTGCGCGAGGACATCCTCGACGTCAGCGTGCCGCTCGGCGCCACGGTGGCGCGGCGCCAGCTCAAGGTCCGCGACATCTTGCACATGCAGCCCGGCGACGTGATCCCGGTGGAGCTGCCGGAAAACATCGTCCTGCGCGCCAATGGCGTGCCGGCGTTCAAGGTCAAGATCGGCGCGCACAAGGGCAACCTGTCCCTGCAGGTGCTCGAGCCGATAGGCCGCGCCCGCTGAGGCGGGCATCTCCATTCCCTTTTCAGAGCCAGCCGAGGAACACCGATGGCAGACGATCAAGACACCTCCCCCGAGGAGAAAGCACTGGCCGATGAATGGGCCGCGGCACTTGCCGAGGCCGGCGACGCCGACCAGGACGATATCGACGCCATGCTCTCGCAGAGCGCGCCGCCGCCCGCGCCGCGGGCGCAGATGGAGGAGTTCGGCAGCGTGCCGCGCTCCAACGCGCCGGTCAGCCTGGACGGCCCGAACCTGGACGTGATCCTCGACATTCCGGTGTCGATCTCGATGGAGGTCGGCAACACCGACATCACCATTCGCAACCTGCTGCAGCTGAACCAGGGCTCGGTGATCGAACTGGATCGCCTGGCGGGCGAGCCGCTCGACGTGCTGGTCAACGGCACGCTGATCGCGCATGGCGAAGTGGTGGTGGTCAACGAGAAGTTCGGCATCCGCCTGACCGACGTGATCAGCCCCAGCGAACGCATCAAGAAGCTGAGCTGAGCTGAGCATGAGCAGAGCCGCCCTCGCCGTACTCTTCGGTTTGCCACTCTCCGCGCTGGCCGCCGAAACGGGCAGCGCCGCGTTGCCGGGCAACGGCAGCCTCGGCAGCCAGATCGGGCAGATGCTGCTCGGCCTGCTGCTGGTGATCGGGCTGATCTTCCTGCTCGCCTGGGCGCTGCGCCGCGTGCAGCAGATCGGCCCGCGCGGCAGCCAGGCGATCAAGCTGGTGTCCAGCCAGGCGCTCGGCCCGCGCGACCGTCTGCTGCTGGTGCAGGTCGGCCGCGAGCAAGTGCTGCTGGGAATCTCGCCCGGCCGCATCACGCCGCTGCACGTGCTCGCCGAGCCGGTGCTGGTCGCCGACGCGGAGCCGGCGTCGCCGGAATTCGCCCAGCGCCTGATGGAGCTGCTCGGTAAAGACAAGGACAAGGATAAGAATTGATGTGGCGTTCGTTGCTGACCCTGTTCGTGCTGATCGCGGCGCCCCTGGCGTTTGGTCAGGAGGCCGTGAATAGCGCCAATCCGCTGTCGGTCCCGGCGATCACGCTGTCGACCAACCCGCAGGGGCAGCAGGAGTATTCGGTCAGCCTGCAGATCCTGCTGATCATGACCGCGCTGAGCTTCATCCCGGCGTTCGTCATGCTGATGACCAGCTTCACCCGCATCATCATCGTCTTCTCGATCCTGCGTCAGGCACTCGGCCTGCAACAGACGCCGTCCAACCAGATACTCATCGGCCTGGCGATGTTCCTTACGCTGTTCATCATGGCGCCGGTGTTCGACCAGGTGAACCGCGAGGCGCTGCAGCCCTATCTGAATGAGCAGATGACCGCCCAGGATGCGATCGCCAAGGCGCAGGGGCCGCTGAAGAACTTCATGCTCGGGCAGACGCGGGAGAGCGATCTCGACCTGTTCATGCGCCTCTCCAAGCGCACCGACATCGCCAGCCCGCAGGACGCGCCCCTGACCATCCTGGTGCCGGCGTTCGTCACCTCCGAGCTGAAGACGGCGTTCCAGATCGGCTTCATGATCTTCATTCCGTTCCTCATCATCGACATGGTGGTGGCCAGCGTGCTGATGGCGATGGGCATGATGATGCTTTCGCCGATGATCATCTCGTTGCCCTTCAAGATCATGCTGTTCGTCCTGATCGACGGCTGGGGCCTGATCATCGGCACCCTGGCGGGCAGCTTCGGCACCCTTTAGCGGCGGTGGCACATTTCGGCCGCCCGGCGGCCAGGAGGCACACATGACACCCGAAGTGGCGGTGGACATCTTTCGCGAAGCGCTGTGGATGATCACGGTGATGGTCGGCATCCTGGTGCTGCCGAGTCTGCTGGTGGGCCTCGTCGTCGCCATGTTCCAGGCGGCGACGCAGATCAACGAACAGACCTTGAGCTTCCTGCCACGCCTGCTGGTGATGCTGCTGACGCTGATCGTCGGCGGGCCCTGGATGGTCCGGCAACTGATGGAATACACCACGACGCTGATCCAGAACATTCCGCTGGTGATCGGCTAGCGATGCTCGAGCTTTCCAACGGTCAGATCGGCGGCTGGATCTCCAGCTTCCTGCTGCCGCTGTTCCGGATATCCTCGCTGCTGATGGTGATGCCGATCTTCGGCACCCAGCTGGTCCCGACCCGGGTGCGGCTATACCTGGCGCTGGCGATCACCGTGGTCATCGTGCCGACGCTGCCGCCGATGCCGGAGGTCGATGCGCTCAACCTGCGCTCGCTGCTGCTGATCGCCCAGGAAGTGCTGATCGGCGCGATGTTCGGCTTCATGCTGCAGCTGTTCTTCCATGTGTACACGGTGATTGGCCAGATCCTTTCCATCCAGATGGGTATCGGTTTCGCCGCGATGGTCGACCCCGCTAACGGGATTTCCGTGCCGGTGCTGGGCCAACTGCTGACGATGCTCACCACGCTGCTGTTCCTCGCCATGAACGGCCATCTGGTGGTGTTCGAGGTGATCACCGAGAGCTTCGTGACGCTGCCGGTGGGCAGCGGAATGCTGGTCGGACATTACTGGGAGCTGGTCGGCAAGCTCAGCTGGGTGCTCGGCGCCGGGCTGCTGATTTCCCTTCCGGTGGTGACCGCGCTGCTGGTGGTGAACCTGGCGTTCGGCGTGATGACCCGCGCCGCGCCGCAGCTGAACATCTTCTCCGTCGGCTTTCCGCTGACCTTGACCTTCGGCCTGGTGGTGGTCTGGATCGGCATGGCCGATACCCTCAATCAGTACCAGAATCTCTCCAGCGTGGCCCTGGCGATGCTGCGCGATCTGGCGCAGGCGAGGTGAGCGATGGCTGAAAGCGAGAGCGGTGCCGACAAAAGCGAGGAACCCACCGAGAAACGCCTGCGCGAGTCGCGGGAGGAGGGGCAGATCGCCCGCTCCCGGGAGCTGAGCACGCTGGTGGTGGTGATGTCCGGGGTGATCGCGCTGATGATCTACGGTGGCGACCTGGCCAGCGCACTGGTCGACCTCATGCGCGGTTGCTTGAGCATCAGCCGCGACACGCTGATGGACACCGGCAGCATGGCGCTGCTGCTGCTCAAGGCGGGCACCATGGCGATCAAGGCGCTGGCGCCGATCCTCGCGGTGCTGCTGGCGGCGTCGATTGTCGGCAACATCGCGCTCGGCGGCTGGATGTTTTCCACCAAGACCATGGTGCCCAAGTTCGGTCGGATGAATCCCGGTCCCGGCCTGGCGCGGATGTTCTCCAAGAAGTCGGTGATCGAGCTGGTCAAGGCGCTGGCCAAGTTCAGCATTACGCTCATGGTCGGCATTGTGGTGCTCTCCAACGACCGCAACGACCTGCTGGCGCTGTCCGGCCAGCCGCTGGAAACGGCGCTTGGCCACGCCGTCGAGGTGCTTGGCAATAGCGCGCTGTGGATGGCCTCCGGGCTGATCCTGATCGCGGCGGTGGATGTGCCGTTCCAGCTCTGGGACAACAAGCAGAAGCTGATGATGACCAAGCAGGAGATCAAGGACGAGTACAAGGACAGCGAAGGCAAGCCCGAGGTCAAGGGCAAGATCCGTCAGATGCAGCGGCAGATGGCCGAACGGCGGATGATGCAGGCGGTGCCGGAGGCCGACGTGGTGATCACCAACCCGACGCACTTCGCGGTCGCCCTGAAGTACGACCCGACCAAGGGTACGGCGCCGGTCGTATTGGCCAAGGGCGGCGACTTCCTCGCGCTGAAGATTCGCGAGATCGCCCAGGAGCACAAGGTGCTGCTGATGGAGTCACCGGCGCTGGCGCGTTCGGTGTACTACTCCACCGAGGTCGATCAGGAAATCCCGGCGGGCCTGTACCTGGCGGTCGCGCAGGTGCTGGCTTACGTCTACCAGCTCAAGCAGTTCCGCTCCGGCAAGGGCAAGCGGCCCACGCCGTTGCCCGATCTGCCGATTCCACCGGACCTTCGTCGCGACGAGTGATAGTCCGCTCCCGCGTTTCGCGGCGTTACCGGATGACCCCGCAGGCCATTCTCGCGCCGCCACCGCCCAGTGGCTGCGGATGGTCGGAGTGGTTGTCTCCGGCCTGGTGAATCATCAGCGCATGACCCTTGATCTCCGCCAGGCTCTTCAGGCGGGGTGCGAGCACCGGCTGCATCGCCTTGCCGTCGGCGGTCACCAGCAGGGCAGGGAGGTCGCCGAGGTGGCCATCGCCCCAGGGCGCGCCGTGCTTGCCAGTCTCCTTCGGGTCCCAATGGCCGCCGGCGGCTTCTGCCGCGGAGGGCTTGCCGTCCTTGAGGGCGGCGTCGCAACTCGCCTTGGCGTGAATGTGGAAACCGTGAATGCCTTGCGCCAGGCCCGCCAGTTGCAGGGTGAACACCAGGCCATACGGGGTTTCCTCGACGCTTACCGTGCCGACCTTTTCGCCAATGCCGTTGGCGCTGACGATGTTCATCGGAATCGAAAGGCTTTCCGCCTGGGCGCTGAGTGCGCAGCCGCCTACGAGTGCGGCGATCATCCAGTTCTTCATGAAGTGGCTCCTTGCAACCTGCGGCGCGCGTCGTTGCCCGCCGACAGTGTTCTGACTCCCCGCCGCCAGCGCGGTTCTCCGTAGCGCCCGCCAATGGTTTGCGCCTACCGCAAGCCATTGATCTTCATTGGGTTCTCCAAGTTGGCCGGGCTCTTGCACTGGCATTGGCGCACGCCCACTGGCGTCAAAAGATTGTTTGGATCGGGCTAGGAGAATCGGGTGGAACGCACTCAGCTGTTCAACAACATGCGAATGAATGCGATCGGCGCCGGCCGTGGCAACCT
>NZ_DJTK01000040.1:0-3566 GCF_002438225.1 Pseudomonas sp. UBA6310
ATCCGCGAAGTCTCCGGATGGAAGGTGGAGGAGCCGATGCCGACCAGTCCCGACGCCAGCAGAATCGCCGGGAAACTGCCGACGAAGGCCAGCATGAGGATGCCGACCAGCGTGCACAGCGAGCCGGCCGGCAGCAGCCAGGGCTTGGGATGGCGGTCCGTGTGGTAGCCAACCCAGGGTTGCAGCAGCGAGGCGGTGAGCTGGAAGGTCAGCGTGATCAGGCCGACCTGGGTGAAGGTCAGGCCGTAGTTGGCCTTGAGCATCGGGTAGATCGACGGCAGCACCGCCTGGATCAGGTCGTTGATCAGGTGCGCCAGCGCGCAGGCGCAGATCACGCGCATCACCAGCGGGCTGGATTGGCCCGCCGCCGTGGCGGCCGGGGGCAGGGAGGTCGTGCGGGTGGACATCGCAATCACCGGGCAGGGAAAACGGCGGCCCATGGTACAGATTGGCGCGCCTTTGCCCCATCCATCCGTCCGGGTCACGCCATTCCCGCTGACTGGAGGGCGCCGCGCAGCAGCGGTCTACCGCGAGATGGCAGCACGCCGCGCGGTAGGCGCGGACGTGCTGCGGGTGGCGATCAGTTAGGCCCGGGCTTGGTGCAGTTGCCGCCGCCGACATATTTCTTCAGCACCGCCCACTGCGCCTGGTCGATGCCGGCCTTGGTCGGTTCGATGGACAGCTTGTAGGTGCCCCACGATGGCCCGGCGGCCCAGTAGGTCATGGTGATGCAGTTCTTCTGCAGGTAGGCGAGGGTGTTGTCCATCGCCTGCAGGTAGCGCGGATCGTTGGGCACGCCGAACTCGCCGATGTGGCCCTTCTTGCCGTTCTTCTTCAGCCAGTTGACGAAGGGCTCGATGCGCTTGACCCCGATCATCGGGTCCACGGTGGCGGGCGCCGTCTTGTACTGGCCGCTGCCGTTGTCATCGATGTAGGCATGCGCGGAGTAGATGATGTTGTCGGCCTTGGGATCGACGAGCGCGGCCAGCGGGTCGTTGTACCAGGGCCAGGTGTAGGCGCCGGAGTAGGAACGCCCCTCGACGAAGATCGGCTTCTTCTTGTCGTAGACGCGGATGCCATTGATCCCCGCCTGGGCCGCCTGGGGCCAGTATTGATCGGCCGCGCCATAGGGCTCGTTCATGATGTCGTAGCCATAAACGGCGGGATTGTTCTTATAGCGGTTGGCAATTAACTCGTTGAGTTTGCGGAAGTGCGAATAGGTAACTTTGGCGGAGCCTATGACTTCGTTGTTGTAACGCGCGTAGTTGTGTACATCTAATATTACTTTGACACCATAGGTGTTGGCCTGTACCAACATGTCATCGATGTACTTCACGTAAGTTGGGTCCAGCGCGCCGCCGAGTGTCGGCTGTATGCGCTCCCACTTCAGCGGGAAGCGCACGAGCGTGATGCCGCGCTCCTTCCACTTGGCGAAATAGGTCTTGTCCGGGAAGAAGAAGTTCGTCCCCAGCTTGCCGGGAATGGCGCCGGAAGAGAACTCGGCCCCGGCCACGTTGATCGAGACGAGGGGAAGCTTCTCCTGTGCCACGGCGGTCGCGCCGAACAGCAGCATGGCCAGCGGAAGGACTTTTCTGAGCGTTTTAAACCGCGTGAAGGTTGGGTTCATGGCTGGTTCCCGGATAGTTTGGTTGGAAGGCTCCCTGAAACTAGTTATAGAGTCCGTGATGAATTTTGCGCGGTTGACGGGCAGCTAATTTACTCTTCCACCAAACTGTTTCTAATCGCAATTTAATATCGCGAAGCACTATAAAACGAAGTGTTTCAGCATGTGTGGAGTACCGAGTTACCAGTCCGTAACCCTTGAAGGCTAGATATCGCCACGGGGCCGATAGTTCCTTCGTGCGACTAGTGGATCGGATCGGTTTCGCGCGGCATGCGGGTGCCTGGCCCCTGCACGCCGTCGCGAGCAGGGGTGATGCGTTGGTCACGCCCCGGTGGGCGGCAGGGTCTTGCCCGATCCCTTGTTGCGGCGCTCACGCAGCGAGAGCACGGCGACGAAGAAGATCGGCACGAAGATCACCCCGAGCAGGGTGGCGCTGAGCATGCCGCCGACCACCCCGGTGCCGAGGGCGCGCTGGCTGGCGGCTCCGGCGCCGTTGGCCACCACCAGCGGCAACACGCCGAGGATGAACGCCAGCGACGTCATGATGATCGGCCGGAAGCGCAGCCGCGCCGCTTCGATGGCCGCCTCGCGCAGCGAGCGGCCCTGGGCGCGGAGGTCCTTGGCGAACTCGACGATGAGGATCGCGTTCTTCGCCGACAGACCGATGATGGTGATCAGCCCGACCTTGAAGTAGACGTCGTTGGGCATGCCCACCGCGGTGACCGCCAGCACGGCGCCGAGGGCGCCCACCGGCACGATGAGCATCACCGCCAGCGGAATGGCCCAGCTCTCGTAGAGCGCCACCAGCAGCAGGAACACCACCACGAAGGCCAGCGCGAACAGCTGCAGGGCCTGGCCGCTGGCGACCCGCTCCTGGTACGACAGGCCGGTCCACTCGTAGCCGATACCGGCCGGCAGTTCACTGGCCAGGCGCTCCAGCTCGGCCATCGCCTCGCCGGTGCTGACGCCGGGAACGGCGTCGCCGGAGATGCGGATCGATGGATAGCCGTTGTAGCGGGCGATCTGCACCGGGCCTTCTTCCCACTGGGTGGAGACGAAGGCGCCGAGCGACACCAGCTCGCCGGTGTCGTTGGGGACGCGCAGTTCCAGCACGCTTTCCGGGGTCATCCGCTCGGCCTGTTCGGCCTGCACCACGACCCGTTGCTGTCGTCCGGCGTTGGCGAAGTCGTTGATCACCGCCGAGCCGAAGGCCGTGGACAGCGCGCTGCTGATCGTTTCGAAGCGCACGCCCTGGGCGCGGGCCTTGTCGCGGTCGATGAGCAGCCGCAACTGCGGCGCCTCGGCCAGGCCTTCCATCATCGCGTAGAGGATTTTCGGATTGCCGTAGGCCTTGCCGAGCAGCTCGTCGCGCGCCGCCAGCAGCGCGTCGCGGCCCAGGCTGGCGCGGTCCTGCAGGCGCAGGGAGAAGCCGCCGGAGTTGCCCAGTCCGTCGATGGGCGGCGGCGACACGGCCATGATCGCGCCGTCGCGGGGGTTGCCGAAGCGCTGGTTCACCAGGACGGTCTCGTCGTCGGCGGACTGCCCTTTGCCGCGCTCCGACCAGTCCTTGAGCGTGGGGAAGGCGAGGGCGGCGTTCTCGCCCATGCCGGAGAAGCTGAAACCCATGACCAGGAAGGTGGAGGCGACGGCCTCGCGTGAACCCAGGTACTGCTCGAGTTCGTGCCCGGCCGCCGAGGTGCGCGCGCGGGTGGCGCCGGGCGGCAGTTGCACGTCGATGATCATGTAGCCCAGGTCCTCGGACGGCACGAAGGATTCCGGCAGGCGCAGGTAGACGAAACCCAGCAGCGCCACGATGCCCAGGTAGAGCAGCATGAAGCGCCCGGTGCGCCGGACCAGGCGGGTGTTGAGCGCGGTGTAGCGCGTGGTCAGGCGGGCGAACAGCCGATTGAAGGCGCCGAAGAAGCCGCGCTTCTCGTGGTGA
>NZ_DJTK01000064.1:0-14563 GCF_002438225.1 Pseudomonas sp. UBA6310
ATTCGCTGGCTGTCTTGCCTAATACTGCCGCTGAGTGGGGCGCTGGAGTCCGCGTTGGCTCGCCAAAGCCGGTGCCCTGTTTGGAAGCAGGACAGGAGATCGGCGCCCTTCGTCGAGACTGACGCGCGGTCTGTGGAGGATCTGGGAGCGGGGGCGACGACGGCGTCGGCCTGTAACGTTCACGCCGCGACTGCCCGGCGCGGGCGACTTCAGCCCGATCAGGCTTCGGTTTTCAGAAAATCTACGAATGCGCGAAGGGGCGAAGGCACGTGCCTGCGGTCGTTGTAGTACAGGTAGGGGCCGTCGAATGCCTGCCACCAGTCCTCCAGTACCGGTAACAGCGTGCCCTGCTCGATCAGCGGCCCCAGGTACTCCTCGAAGGTGTAGATAATCCCGACGCCGCCTAGCGCAGCGCCCACTTCCAGATCCTGGGATGAGCTGAGCAGCGGTCCCTGAGGCGGTACGCGCACTCTGGCTCCGTCTTTTTCGAACTCCCATACGCCCAGCTTGCCGCTCTCGAAGCGGTGGCCGATCAGGCGGTGATTGAGCAGGTCGCGGGGGTGCAGCGGGGTGCCGTTCTGCTCCAGATAGGCCGGCGCTGCAGCGGCGACGAAGCGTTGTCGACGTGGGCCGATGGGCACCGCAATCATGTCCTTGGCCAGGCTTTCCTCGTAGCGGACGCCCGCGTCGTAGCCGGCGGCGATGACATCGATGAAGGTGTTATCCATCGTCACTTCGATGCTCACCCCCGGGTAGCGTGCGAGAAACGCAGGGACCAGCCTGGGCAGTACGAAACGCGCGACGGGCACCGGTACATTAAGGCGCAGGGTCCCCACAGGGCGCTGCGCATCTTCGTGAAGGTCGCCGAAGGCCGCGCTCATTTGCTCGAGAGCCGGGCGTAGCCGCTCCAGCAGGCGTGCACCGACTTCCGTCGGGACCACGCTGCGGGTCGTGCGATTGAGCAGCCTGATGCCCAGATCGCTTTCCAACCGGCGGACACCATCGCTGATGGACGAGGCCGACATGCCCCGTTTCTGGGCTGCCACCCGGAACCCGCCCGCTTCCACCACCGCGGCGAAGAGGGCGACATCGGTCAGGTTGGGTTGGCGCATGGCGGCTCTCCTAAAAGGAAGAGCGGATTGTACGGTTGAGCGTACATAGCGTCCATTTCAGTACGGCTTATCGGCGATAATCCACGGGTTAACAATGCCTCACGTCGACGGCACCGCCTTGTAGCGGTTCGTCAGGTCATTCCCTACGTGAGGATCGAACGATGACAAGTGCAACCCTGCAGATGGATCCCATCCGTATCGCCAGCGCCGGGTGGCGCAGAGGCCTTGCAACCATCGGTCTGGTCCTGGGCTGCCTGCTGGACGTCGGCATCGCCAGCGCCCAGAGCCGGCCAAAACCGGATTGGAGCCTGGCGGACATGCCCTCGCAGAGTGGGCGTATTTTCCTCGTCACGGGCGGCACCAGCGGCATGGGCTACGAGGACGCCAAGGCCCTCGCGGCCGCTGGCGCCCAGGTGGTGATTGCTGCACGCAATCCACAACGGGGCGATGAAGCCATTGCCCGTATCAAACAGGAGGTAGCCGACGCCCAGGTTCACTTCGAGGCGGTGGACCTGGCCAACCTGGCATCGGTCCAGGCGCTCGGCGAACGCCTCAGCGCGACCCTGCCGCGCCTCGATGGGTTGATCAACAACGCCGCGATCATGGCTCCTCCGCAGCGTGTCGCCTCGGCCGATGGCTACGAGTCGCAACTGGCCACCAACTATCTGGGCCACTTCGCCCTGACCGCCCATCTGCTGCCCCTGCTGCGCAAAAGCGACAGCGCACGGGTAGTGACCTTGTCCAGCATCGCTGCCGCGCGCGGCACCATCGACTTCGATGACTTGCAATCCGAGCGGTCCTACAACCCTTACGCGTCCTATTCCCAGTCCAAGCTGGCCGGTCTGATGTTCGCCCTCGAACTGCAGCGCCGCAGCGAAGCGCAAGGCTGGGGGATTCGGAGCATCGCCGCGCACCCTGGCGTGGCCGTGACGGAGCTGATCGAGCGCGGTCCAGGCCTGGATAGCGAGTTCGGGCGCAACTGGGCCAAGGACCGCGAGCGCTATCACTCTGCCGCTCAGGGTGCGCTGCCGACGCTGTACGCAGCCACCGCCGTCGAAGCGCAGCCAGACGCCTACTACGGCCCGACGGGCGAGGGAGAAAAGCGCGGTCCTCTGGGGCTGGCCAGCGTACCGGCCGCCGCGAAAGACGCGGCGGCGGCCACTCGTCTATGGACAGTTAGTGAACAGCTGACCGGTGTCAGCTACCGCTAAGCCAGGCGCCAGGCGCCAGGCGCCAGGCGAGGAGAGTCATCATGCTGTCAGTCACTCTGGTACAGCGCCTCGGCGCTGCCATCAACGCCGAGCGCCATGAGCTGAAACCTGCGCTGGCGGGGTTCGCGTTGTTTTTCTGCCTGTTCTCCGGCTATTTCATGCTGCGCCCGATTCGCGAGTCGATGGGCATCATGGCCGGCATCGAGAACCTGCAATGGCTATTCACCGTCACCTTCGTGGTCATGCTGGTGGCGGTGCCGTTGTTCGCCTGGCTCAGCTCCCGTGTGCCGCGTATTCACTTCGTCGATTGGGTCTACGGGTTCTTCTGTCTGAACCTGCTGGCCTTCGCCGGACTGTTTCAGTTCAGCGCTGACAACGTCTGGCTGGCGAGGGTGTTCTACGTGTGGATTTCGGTCTACAACCTGTTCGTGGTCTCGGTGGCCTGGAGCCTGATGGCCGATGTGTTCGATGGGCGTCAGGCCAAGCGGCTGTTCGCCTTCATTGCGGCGGGCGCGAGCGTCGGTGGCCTGGTCGGGCCGGCGACGAGCGCGCTGCTTGTTGGGCCCATTGGTCAATCCGGGCTGGTGTTGCTGGCGGCTGTGCTGCTGGGCGTCGCGCTGGCACTGAAAGTGCCGCTGATGCGCTGGCGGGAAATCGGTGGCGCCGGCAGACCCGGTGCGCCCGTCACGGAGAGTCCGCGCAAGCCGGTGACGGGCAACCCGTTCAGCGGCCTTACGCGGGTCATGCAGTCGCGTTATCTGTTCGCCATCGCCGGGTTCGTTGTACTGCTCGCCACCGTGACGACCTTTCTGTATTTCGAGCAGGCACGCCTGGTGGCCGAGCGCTTTCCGGACCGCGATTCGCAGATCAGGGTGTTCGGCATCATCGATGTGATCGTTCAGGCCGGTGCCTTGCTGTCGCAGTTGTTCATCATCGGGCGCATCGCCCAGAAGCAGGGGGTGCGCGTGCTGCTGGCGATCGTACCGGCGCTGGTTTGCGTGGGCTTTGTCGGCCTCGCCCTGGCGCCCACGTTCGCCATGTTGGCGGCGTTGATGATCGTCAGGCGCATCGGTGAATACGCCTTCGTCCGCCCCGGCCGGGAGATGCTCTTCGCGCCCCTGGATGCCGAGAGTAAATACAAAGCCAAGGGGTTTATCGATACGGTCGTCTACCGGGCAGGCGACGCCCTGAGCGGCTGGGTAAAAAGTGGCCTTGATATGCTCGGTCAGGGCGTAGTACCGGTGGCGTTGGTAGGTGCCACTTGCGCCCTGTTTTGGGGAGCACTTGGCTGGTACCTGGGCAAGCAGGCCGACGCGTTAAGCAAGCGCTCGACGCCGGTTCGGTGACCCCCTGAACTCGGGCCGTATATCTGCACCCCGGACACCAACACGATGTGAGGTGTGGGACCACACGTATTCATTAGATGGGGCCGATCCATCTCTCCAGGGATGCTGAACGAGAAGGGCTTCCGGCCTTTCCGTTCTTGGCGATCTCATCATGCATGGCGAGGGAACCTGCAGATTGTCAGATCGAGCCTTAATGCCGGCACGACAGGGCGGTGATGGCTACCGCTTAGCCCGCGAGACCTAGTTGCTTCCCCAGCCGAAATGTTGCAGCGCTTTTCGACAGGAGGATCGGGCAAGCATTCGGGACGATCCTGCTACGACCACGGCATGCCGCAAGGGCAGGCTCTTTCACGTAAAGACCGGGTGTGCACGTCCGCTTTCGAGCACGCCGCTGATGACCAGTAACCCTAAGAGAACTCAGCCATGCGTATTCCAACGTTACGTGTTACCCGCGCGGCGACCCTGGCCGGCGCACTGCTCCTTGGCGCTCTGCTGCCGGGGCCGGCGCTCGCCAATGCCAGCAGCGACGTCGAGGCCCGCAACAAACAGGCGGTCACCGAGGCCTTCGATCGCTGGGCGGCCGGCAGCACTACCTTCTTTCGCGACATCCTGATGCCGGATGTGGTGTGGACCATCAAGGGTTCCGGCCCCAGTGCCGGCGTTTATCACGGCCTGGACTCGTTCGTGTCCGAAGCGGTGCAGCCTTTCGTTTCACGCCTGTCCGCGCCGGTGCGCCCGGTCAGCAAGCAGATCTGGGCCGATGGCGACCACTTGATCATCCAGTGGGACGGTGCCGGTGTCGCCCGTGACGGCCAGCCCTATCGCAACAGCTATGCATGGATTTTCCACATGCGTGACGGCAAGGCCTTCGAAGTGACGGCCTACCTTGACCTTCCGGCCTACGACGCCGTGCTGCAGCGCATCCCAGCTCCCACGCAGTGAGGGACGGGTGATCTGCCATGACCTGCGACATGCCCGTTGCCGCATTGTGGAGGGTAACAATCTGGGCTTTCGATGCGCTTTCTGCACCCAAAGAAAAACCCCTGACTTTCGCTAGGAAAATCAGGGGTTAATTTGGTGGAGCCGGGGGGATTTGAACCCCCGTCCGCCAGCTCTCCACTATCGGTTCTACATGCTTAGCCATCTCTACTGAGTTAACTCCGCGCGGCCCGAGTGGCAGGGCGCTTGGAGCGAGCTGTATGAGTTTTAGCCGTTACGTCTACAGCGAACTTGGCGGCGATCCTGTTCTATCTGACTGTCCAGAATCTTCGGGTTTACAGGCATCCCCTATGGACAGCTAGCGGCACTTAGGCGGCTAGAGCGTAGTTGTCGTCGTTGGCAACTATAAATTTGCAACAGTGGATTTACGAGTTCTGTTACCAACTCGGCATGCCCCTCAAGTTTTGTTACCGGCGTCGAATCCTAATCGGCCCCAAATCTGAGCGGTGTAACGGTGTTGCAGCGGCGTAGTCTACTGCAGCGGGCATTCGGCGTCGACCGCTACGCCAGAAAGCCGGCACACGGCCGGCTTCCTGGCAATACGCAGAACGGACCGCTTACTGGCCGCTACCGCTGCCGCCGCCATCACCGGGCGCCTTCATCATTTGCAGTGCCTTGCCGCTGGAAGCGATGCAGGCTTTCTCGTCGCCGGCGTCGCGCGCCTTCATGGCTTCGGCCTTCAGTTCGGCCACTTCGGATTTCATCGGTTCGCCCAGGGTCGGGGCGGTGGTCATGCCGTCATCGATCTTCTGCAGGTTCACGTCACAAAGGTCACTTGCGGCGAAAACCGGCGATGCCATGAGTGCGGCAGCAAAAACAAGCGCGGTACGTTTCATGTTTTTCTCCTCGGTCAAAGATTCGGCACAGGCGCCTTTGGCTTACCCGTTCGACTCACCGTGGAAGCGCTCTGGATCGAGGTTTCTCGCTTCCGCGGGTGGCCGTTTCGAACAAGTCCTTTTTATTACCGGACTTGCAAAAATGGACTCCGGCGAATTGCCAGGGGTTCATTTTTTTCTCGCGCCGCTTGGCTGAGGTTTGTTTCAGCAAAAAAATGCCCCGTACGTGACGGGGCTAAAGACTTGTGTAATCAAACAGTTAGAGGCCTGGCTCGGGGGCGGGAGACGCGGTCGACGAGATACACCAAGCCGTGGTAATCGATGCCGCCGTGCTGGGTCAGGCCGATTTCGCAGGTGCGGCTGGTGGAGATGCCTTCGTCGCAGTGCTGCACCGCGTCCTTGAGCGAACGCAGCGAGTGGCCGTTCAGCTCCGGGGTGGTGAAGCCCTTGTCGCCGGCGAATCCGCAGCAATGGATGCCTTCGGGAATCACCACGGTCTTCGCGCAGCGCTTGGCGATTTCGATCAGCGCCGGGCCTTCGCCCAGGTGCTGGGTGCTGCAGGTGACGTGGACCGCGATCGGCGCTTCCTGCGGGACGATGTCCAGACGGTCGAGCAGGTGGGTGCGGATGAAGCGCACCGGGTCGTGCACGTCGAGGCGTTCGTCGGCGAGCTCCTGGACCAGCCGCAGGGTGCAGGGGCTGGTGTCGCAGTAGATCGGGTCGAGCCCGCCACGGCTGGCTTCGAGCAATGCGTCGAGGGTTTCCTGGCGCTTGCGGTTGGCCTGCTCGAAGTAGCCCTTGGAGGCGAACGGCTGGCCGCAGCAGAGGTTATCGAGGTTCTTCGGGAAGACCACCTGGTAACCGGCCTTTTCCAGCAGCGCGCGGGTCTTGTCGAGCAGCGGCAGCTGTTCCCTGTCACCGGACGCCGGGCCCATCGCACGCGAAATGCAAGCCGCCAGATAGACCACGCGCGGGCGCTGGTCGGCATTCGATTCCGGCAGGTTGAGCTTCTGGATCGGCTGCGGCATGGCCGGCGTCCACAGCGGGACGCGGCCTTTGCTGGCCTTGCTCAGCGCGGCGGAGGTCCGGCCCAGCAGCGGCGCGCCGAGCAGCAGCCGCGCGCCATTGGCCACGTGCAGCATGAAGCGGGCGCCAAGCATGGCGGTGCGGAAGTGTTCGGCTGTCCAGGTGGCGGCCTTGGCGTGGTGCGCGTGCACGCTGCGCAGCTTGCGCACCAGTTCGCCGGTGTTGATGCCCACCGGGCAGCGCTGGGCGCAGAGGCCGGTGGCGGCGCAGGTGTCCACCCCGCGGTAGGCGTAGTCGGCCTCCAGCTCGGTGGTATCGACCCCCGCGCGGTGCCTGGCCTGGATGTCGCGCCACATGACGATGCGCTGGCGCGGGGTCAGGGTCAGTCCGTTGGACGGACAGACCGGCTCGCAGAAGCCACACTCGATGCACTTGTCAACGAGGGTGTCGGCGGCCGGCAGCGGCTTGAGGTTCTTCAGGTGGATGTCCGGGTCTTCGGAGAGCACCACGCCCGGGTTGAGGATGCCGTTGGGGTCGAGCAGTCGCTTGAGCGACCACATCAGTTGGTAGGCCTCGTTGCCCCATTCCAGTTCGACGAAGGGCGCCATGTTGCGTCCGGTGCCGTGCTCGGCCTTCAGCGAGCCGCCGAACTCCACCGCCACCAGTTGCGCGACGTCTTCCATGAATGCCGAGTAGCGCTGGATCTGCTCCGGCGTCTCGAAGCTCTGGGTGAAGACGAAGTGCAGGTTGCCCTCCAGCGCGTGGCCGAACAGGATCGCCTCGTCATAGTGATGCCGTTCCAGCAGTTCGATCAGCCGGTTGACGCCCTCGGCCAGCTGTTCGACCGGGAAGGTCACGTCCTCGATGATCACCGTGGTGCCGGTCTCGCGCACCGCGCCGACGGCCGGGAAGGTGTCCTTGCGGATCGCCCACAGCCGTCCGTATTCTACCGGGTCCTCGGTGAAGTCGACTCGCGCCTCGGTGGGGAAGGGGGCCAGCGAGGCCATGATCTGCCCGAGCTGTTCGTGAAGCAGGCTGTGGCTGGCCGCGCGCGACTCGATCAGCAGCGCGCAGGCCCCTTCGGACAGTGTCTGCACGAAGGCCGGCATGCCCGGCTTGTCCTGCACCGAACGCATGCTGCGACGGTCGAGCAGTTCCACCGCGGAAACCGGTTGCTGCTTGAGCACCGGCACCGCGCGGCAGCAGGTTTCCACATCGGGGAAGACGATGAAGGCGGTGGCCTTGTGCGGGTACTCCGGCACGGTGTCGTAGGTCACCGCGCTGATGAACCCCAGCGTGCCTTCGGAGCCGACCAGCAGGTGGTTGAGGATGTCCAGCGGCTGGTCGTAGTCCACCAGCGCATTGAGCGACAGCCCGGTGGTGTTCTTCAATCGGTACTTGTGACGGATTTTTGCCGCCAGCCCGGTGTTGGCGCGGGTCTGCCGGCCGAGTTCGGCCAGCTGTTCGAGCAGCGCTGCATGGGATTGCTCGAAGGCAGCGACGCTGGCCGGGTCTTCGCTGTCCAGCACCGTGCCGTCGGCCAGCACCAGGCGCAGGCCGGCCAACGTGTGGTAGGTGTTCTGCGCCGTACCGCAGCACATGCCGCTGGAGTTGTTGGCGACGATGCCGCCGATCTTGGCCGCGTTGATCGAGGCCGGGTCCGGCCCGATCTTGCGTCCGAACGGGGCCAGCCAGGCGTTGGCCTGGGCGCCGATCACGCCCGGCTGCAGGCGGATCTGCGTGCCTTCGCCGCGTATTTCGCGGGCGTTCCAGTGATCGCCGAGGACGATCAGTACCGAGTCGCTGACCGATTGCCCGGAGAGGCTGGTGCCGGCCGCGCGAAAGGTCACGGGGACCTTGGATGCCTGCGCCTGACGCAACAGCGCGACCACTTCGTGCTCCGACTCGACGCGCACCACCAGCTTCGGAATCAGGCGATAGAAGCTCGCGTCCGTGCCGTAGGCAAGGGTCGATAGCGGATCGTCGAAACGCCGCTCACGCGGGATCAACTGCTCGACGGCGGCGACGAAGTCGGCCGGCAGGGCGACGGACGTGTTCATTCAGGCTCCAGGTTCGGTTGTGGCGGGCCGCGTCGGCGAGGGCGCCGCGCGGCCTCATCGGTTTAGTCGACGTGGCGGGTGGTCTGGTATTCGCCCAGTTCGCGGACCAGCGAATCCGCGCTGATTTCGCTGATGGATTTGGCGCCGGTGAGCACCATCGCCACGCGCATTTCCTTCTCGATCAGGTTGAGCAGGTTGGTCACGCCGGCTTCGCCGTCCACCGCCAGTGCGTAGGCGAAGGCACGCCCGAGCAGCACGGTATCGGCGCCCAGGGCGATCATGCGCACCACGTCGAGGCCATTGCGGATGCCCGAGTCGGCGAGGATCTTGAGGTCGCCCTTGACCGCATCGGCGATCGCCGGCATCGCCCGCGCGCTGGAGAGCACGCCGTCGAGCTGACGGCCGCCATGGTTGGAGACGATGATGCCGTCCGCGCCGAACTTGACCGCATCGCGGGCGTCCTCGGGGTCGAGGATGCCCTTGATGACCATCGGGCCGTCCCAGAAATCGCGAATCCACTGCAGGTCCTGCCAGGAGATCGACGGATCGAAGTTGGTCGCCAGCCAGCCGATGTAGTCCTCCAGCCCGGTGGGATGGCCACGGTAGGTGGAGATGTTGCCGAGGTCGTGCGGCTTGCCGTTCAGGCCCACGTCCCAGGCCCACAGCGGGTGGGTCATGGCCTGTACCACGCGGCGCAGGGCGGCGTTCGGGCCGCTCATGCCGGAGTGGGCGTCGCGGTAGCGTGCGCCGGGAGTGGGCATGTCGACGGTGAACACCAGGGTGGTCACGCCGGCGGCCTTGGCGCGCTCGAGGGCGTTCTTCATGAAGCCGCGGTCTTTCAGCACGTAGAGCTGGAACCACATCGGCCGCTTGATCGCCGGCGCGACTTCCTCGATCGGGCAGACCGACACGGTGGACAGGGTGAAGGGAATGCCCTTGGCGTCGGCGGCGCGTGCAGCCTGCACTTCGCCGCGGCGGGCGAGCATGCCGGTCAGCCCGACGGGCGCCAGGGCAACCGGCATCGACAGGGTCTCGCCGAACAGCTGGGTCTCCAGGCTCAGCTCGGACATGTTGCGCAGTACGCGCTGGCGCAGGGCGATGCTGGCCAGGTCGTCGACGTTGCGGCGCAGGGTGTACTCGGCGTAGGCGCCGCCGTCGACATAGTGGAACAGGAAGGGCGGCAGCTTGCGTTTGGCCGCGGCGCGGTAATCGGTAGAGGCGGAGATGATCATGTGTTCACACCGTTTGGGAAAGCGAGGCGGGCGCCAGGTAGGCGTCGTCCTCGACAGGGAAACTGGATGTCGGTGCACCTGCGGCGCAGATGCGCGGCGAGTCGCGGCGCTGCCGACGGGCCTGGATGTCCCGCTCCAGGTGGCTGTAAACGCCTGCGGAACGGAATGCCGACTGGCATCCGTCCCGCGTGGGCTCTGACAGCGTAGTCAACCGCGGTCAGTGCCTCAGTGCACCAGCATGCCGGTGAACACGTAGGCCTGCAGCACGGTGATGATGCCGACGAAGGTGGCGAAGATCAGGCTGTGCTTGAGGGTGAAGCGGAACAGGTCGGATTCCTTGCCCACCAGGCCGGTCGCGGCGCAGGCCACGGCGATGGACTGCGGCGAGATCATCTTGCCGGTCACGCCGCCGCTGCTGTTGGCGGCCACCAGCAGCGTGTCGTTCACGCCGATCTGGTGCGCTGTGGTCGCCTGCAGCGAGCCGAACAGGGCATTGGACGAGGTGTCCGAGCCGGTCAGGAACACGCCCAGCCAGCCGAGGAACGGCGAGAAGAACGGGAAGGCCGCGCCGGTGCCGGCGAGAACCAGCGCCATGGTGGTGGACATGCCGGAGTAGTTGGTGACGAAGGCGAAGGCCAGCACCATGCCGATCGACATGATCGGGAACTTCAGCTCGACCAGGGTCTCCTTGAATGTGGTCAGACCAATTCGTGGGGTGATCCGCAGGATGAACATCGACAGGACCGCGGAGAGGAAGATCGCGGAGCCGGTGGCGGAGATCGGGTCGAGCTTGAACACGGCCGGCATTGGCGTCGGGTTGGCGACGATCGGGGCCACCTTGATCACCAGTTGGTCGAGGTAGGGCACGGCGAAGGTGAACACGCTGCTGTACAGCGCACCGCCCGCGGCGAACATCGCCTTGAACGGCTTCAGCGTCCAGATGGTGACGACCACGGTGAGGATCAGGAACGGCGACCAGGCCTTGAGGATCTGGCCGAAGCTGTAGGGCGAGGCGACCGTGGAGCGGGCTCCGCCGAAACCGCCGACCACGGCAGCGCCGCCCGCGGTGATGCCGACCACTTCGGCTTCCTTGGCCGCGGCGCCACTGCGCTTGGGCTGCCAGACCTTGAGGAACAGGGTCAGGGAAATCAGGCTGAACAGCGCGGAGGTGATGTCCGGCAGTTCCGGGCCGATGAAGTTGGAGGTGAAGAACTGCGCAACGGCGAAGCTGGCACCGGCAACCAGTGCGGCGGGCCAGGTTTCCTTGATGCCGCGCAGGCCGTCCATCATCGCCACCAGCCAGAACGGCACGATCAGCGACAGCAGCGGCAGTTGGCGACCGGTCATGGCGCCGATCTTGAACGCGTCGATGCCGGTGACCTGGCCTGCGACGATGATCGGGATACCCAGCGCGCCGAACGCCACTGGCGCGGTGTTGGCAATCAGGCACAGGCCGGCGGCATACAGCGGGTTGAAGCCGAGGCCGACGAGCAGGGCCGCGGTGATTGCCACCGGTGCGCCGAAGCCGGCGGCGCCTTCGAGGAACGCGCCGAAGGAGAAGCCGATCAGCAGCATCTGCAGGCGCTGGTCGTCGGTGATCGACAGCACCGAGCTGCGGATGATCTCGAACTGGCCGCTCTTGACCGTCAGTTTGTAGAGGAATACCGCCGCGACGATGATCCAGGCGATCGGCCAGAGACCATAGGCGAAGCCGTAGCCGGCCGAGGCCAGCGCCTTCTCGACGGGCATGTCGAAGGCGAAGATGGCGATCAGCATGGAGAGGGCCAGGGTGATGGTCCCGGCGACGTAGCCCTTCATGCGGAATACCGCGAGGCCGAGGAAGAAGAACACGATCGGTATCAGTGCGACCGCCGCGGACAGCCACAGGCTGCCAAGCGGGGTGTAGATCTGTTGCCAAGTCTGCATGGGGACTCCCCTGTTTATTGTGGTTGTAGCTGCCCGGTTCGCAGGGTGTTGCGGGTCCCGGTGCGTGCAGATAAAGTGGTAATACCAATTTACAGCGTCACGCGCCCAGATTAAAAGCGGGCTATGTGGGTGTCAATTTGAGCGGCTCATACTTTGGTCGAAGACCGCTGGATGCCGTGTCTCTTGTGGGCTGTAAACGGGCTGTCTAGTCTTCCCAGCGGGTAGCGCCCGCTGCCTGACGATCGCCACAGCGGCGACCATTTCGAGGTGAGAACGGTGTCATTGGAGTTTGGTCAGGTTCGTCAGCGTCGTTTGTCGGACACTATCGTTGCGCAACTCGAGACGATGATCCTCGAAGGCACCTTGCGTGCTGGTGAACGATTGCCCGCCGAAAGAGCCCTGGCGGAACGTTTCGGCGTGTCACGGCCCTCGCTGCGCGAAGCGATTCAGAAGCTCACCGCGCGTGGCCTGCTAATGAGTCGGCACGGCGGCGGAACCTTCGTCGTCGATACCCTGGGCTCGGCGTTCAGCGACCCGCTCATGCACCTGCTGGAAAGCAGCGACGAAGCGCAGCGCGATCTGCTGGAGTTTCGCCACACGCTGGAAGGCTCTTGCGCGTACTACGCGGCCATTCGCGCCACGGAGCTGGATCACCAGCGCCTGCGCGCGGCATTCGACACGCTGCAGCAGTGCTACCTGCGCAACCCGCAGGTCAGCGTCGAAGAGGGCGCGGCCGACGCCTCCTTCCACCTGGCGATCGCCGAGGCCAGCCACAACGGCATGCTGCTGCACACCATCCGCGCGCTGTTCGACCTGCTCAAGCGCAACGTGGTGACCAACATCGGCGGAATGTACGAACGCCGCAGCGAGACCCGCGACATGCTGATGAAGCAGCACCGCGAGCTGTTCGACGCGATCATCGAGCGACGCGCCGAAGACGCCCGGGATATCTCCAACCGGCACATCCACTACGTTCAGGAAGTGCTCGCCGAAGCCCAGCAGGAAGCCCAGCGCGTGGCGCGGGCGCAGCGTCGTCAGGGCTTGTAGCGGTTAGATGAGGTTCGGACGGCGCGGGCTGGAAACCCGCGGAGCCGTCCGAAGGCGGGCGGCGATTACTCGTCCTTGCCCTTGGTGCGCATCGCGCGCTGCACCTCGCGATCGGCGTCGCGCTCCTTCTCGGTGTGGCGCTTGTCGAACTCCTTCTTGCCCTTCGCCAGGGCGATGTCGCACTTGATCAGGTGCTTCTTCCAGTGCAGCGACAGCGCCACGCAGGCGTAGCCCTTCTGCTGCACGGCGCCGAACAGCTTGCCCAGTTCGCGCTTGTGCAGGAGCAGCTTGCGCGTGCGGGTGGGGTCGGCGATGACGTGGGTGCTGGCGGTGGTGAGCGGCGTGATGTGGCAACCCATCAGCCACGCCTCGCCGTCCTTGAGCAGCACGTAGCTGTCGACCAACTGCGCCTTGCCGGCGCGCAGGCTTTTCACTTCCCAGCCCGCGAGAGCGAGGCCCGCTTCGAAGCGTTGCTCGATGAAAAAGTCGTGCAGTGCCTTCTTGTTCTGCGCGATGGAACCCGGAGATGTTTTCTTTTGCTTGGCCATAGGGGCGGCATTATAGAGAGTCGACAACGGCGCGGCTATGCCGCAGACGTGCGCTTGAGGGGGTTGGATGAAACCCGGACAATGCGCGCTCTTTTTTGACCGGGTGGGCAGCAATCGATGGACAAGGTTTCAGTGCACGGCAGCTGGACCAGTCGCTGGGTGTTCATTCTCGCGGCTACCGGTTCCGCGGTTGGTCTGGGCAGCATCTGGAAATTCCCCTACATGACCGGCGTCTACGGCGGCGGCGCCTTCGTGTTGGTGTTCCTTGCCTGCATCGCGCTGATCGGTCTGCCGGTGATGCTCGCCGAAACCCTGATCGGCCGGCGCGCGCGGCAGAGTCCGGCGAACGCGCTGCGTGAGCTGGCGGTCGCCGCCGGGCATACGCCCGTCTGGTCCTGGGCGGCCTTCGCCGGGATGATCACCGCGCTGCTGATCCTTTCGTTCTACAGCGTGGTCGGCGGCTGGTCGCTGGATTACATCCTCGGCGTCGGGCGCGGCGACTTCCAGGGCGCCACCGCCGAGCGTGGCGCGGCGTTGTTCGGCGCGCTGGTGGACGATCCCTGGCGGATGATCCTCTGGCACACGGTGTTCATGGCGTTGTCGGCCTGGGTGATCGCCAAGGGCGTGGTCGCCGGGCTCGAGAAAAGCCTGCGAATCATGATGCCGCTGCTGTTCGTCCTTCTGCTGATCCTGCTCGGCTACAGCATGACCACCGGGCATTTCATGCAGGGCCTGCATTTCATGTTCAATTTCGATACCTCGCGGCTGCTCGAGGGAACGCTGCCCGCCATGGGCCATGCGTTCTTCTCGCTGAGCGTCGGGGTCGGCTCGATCATGATCTACGGCGCCTACATGCCGAAGCACACCTCCATCGGCGCCACTGTCATCGCTGTGGCGCTGATGGATACCTTCGTCTCGCTGCTGGCCGGCGTGGCCCTGTTCCCCATCGTGTTTTCCGCCGGGCTGAACCCGGGCGAAGGGCCGGGGCTGATGTTCGTCACCCTGCCGCTGGCATTCGGCAACGTCGGCTTCGGCCAGGTGATGGGTGTGGTGTTCTTCATCCTGGTGCTGATCGCCGCCTGGACCTCGGCGATCTCCATGCTCGAACCGATGGTCGCCTACCTGGTGGAGCGCAGCCGTCGTTCGCGGCTGTGGATCACCAGCGTGCTGGCGTTCGTCTGCTGGTTCGTCGGTCTCGGCACGGTGTTCTCCTTCAATAT
>NZ_DJTK01000064.1:14768-36398 GCF_002438225.1 Pseudomonas sp. UBA6310
TCACCTCGCGGATCATGTTGCCGCTCGGTGGGCTGTGTTTCGTGGTCTTCGCCGGCTGGATCATGGGGCGCGATGCGGTGCGCGACGAGTTGGCGATGCGCAGCCCGCGGCTGTTCGCGCTGGCGTTCCTCCTCATGCGATATGTGGCACCATTCGGCATTCTGGTCGTCTTCACCGCCCAGTTGTGGAACTGAACAGGTAGAAAATGAGTACCCATATTCAACGTTCGGCCTTGCTGCCGTACCCGGCCCAGGCGCTCTACGACCTGGTCAACGACGTGGCGCGCTACCCGGAGTTCCTGCCCTGGTGCTCCGCCAGCGCGGTGCTGGATGCCGACACCACCTCCATGCGCGCCAGCCTCAGCGTGGCCAAGGCCGGGCTCAGCCAGCAGTTCATCACGCGCAACACGCTGACGCCCGGGCAGACCATCGTGATGGACCTGGAGGAGGGGCCGTTCAGCCAGTTGCACGGGGTCTGGCAGTTCAAGGCGCTGACCGACAAGGCCTGCAAGATCAGCCTCGACCTGACCTTCGATTACGCCGGTCCGCTGGTCAAGGCGACGCTCGGCCCGCTGTTCAACCAGGCGGCGAATACGCTTGTCGATGCGTTCTGCCAGCGCGCCAAGCAGCTCTACGGCTGACCCTATGATTCGCGTCGAAGTGGTCTACGCGGAGGCGGGCCGGCAGGTGTTGCTGACGCGCGAGGTGCCGCCGGGAAGCGACGCTCGATCGGTGGTAGTCGCCAGTGGCATGGACGCGGAATTTCCCCGGCTGGACCTGCATGGCAGCCCGCTGGGGATCTTCGGCAAGGTGCTGGCCGATCCGCAGCGACGCGTGCTGGAGGACGGCGACCGGGTTGAAATCTACCGGGCGCTGGTCGCCGACCCCAAGGAAGTGCGCAAGCAGCGCGCGGAAAAGGCCCGTCTACGCGAGCGGGGCGAATCCCAGGCATGAAAAAGCCCGGCGAACCGGGCTTTTTTCTGCACGTCTGATTTACTGCGGCGAGGTTTCCAGCGGCGTGGGCGTCGGCACCGGCACCGACTTGACGTCGTCGACATCGCGCTGGATCTGCTCGAGCAGCGAGCCGGGTGCCGGCCTCTCTTCGCTCTTCTGCGGTTGCTGGCTCGGCGCTTGCGGCTGGGTGCTGCCATCGGTGCCGAGGATCGCTTCGTCGCGGCTGACGCCCGGCATGAAGTCGCCGTTCAGGCCGACCAGCAGGTCGTTCTGGTCGAAGGTCAGGCTGACGCGCTCCTGCAGGCGCTGACGGCCGCCCGGCTGGATGCTGTACAGATAATCCCAGCGATTGGTGTGGAAGGTGTCGGTGAGCAGCGGGTTGCCCATGATAAACCGCACCTGGCGACGGGTCATTCCAGGCTTCAACTGGTCTATCATGTCCTGAGTTACGACATTGCCCTGCTGGATGTCGATCTTGTAAACGCCGGGGAACGAGCAGCCGGCGAGAGCCAACAGCCCCACTAGGCTAAAGCTGGTAATCAGGAGCTTGGTGTTTTGCATCGGTGGGTTACTTCCACTATCTTGGCTGGGCCACGAAAACCCCGATCATACTTGCATTGGAAGGTGCTGCGAAGCAGCAGCCACGAGAAAGCTGACCATGGTTGAAAATAACGAACTTCGCAAAGTTGGCCTGAAGGTAACCCTTCCGCGGGTCAAGATTCTGCAGATGCTGGACTCGACCGATCAGCGTCACATGAGCGCTGAAGACGTCTACAAGGCATTGATGGAGGCGGGCGAGGACGTCGGCCTGGCTACCGTCTATCGCGTGCTCACCCAGTTCGAGGCGGCCGGTCTGGTCACTCGGCACAACTTCGACGGCGGCCACGCCGTGTTCGAACTGGCGGACAGCGGTCACCACGATCACATGGTCTGCGTGGATACCGGGGAAGTCATCGAATTCATGGATGCCGAGATCGAGCGGCGGCAGAAGGAAATCGTGCTCGAGCACGGTTTCGAGCTGGTCGATCACAACCTGGTGCTCTACGTGCGCACCAACAAGAAGTGATCGATCCGTTGTGAAAAAAAGGCGACCTGAGGGTCGCCTTTTTCATGTCGGCGTCATCGTTCCTGATGCTCAGCCGTTCGCGGTTTCGACCATTTTCCGCGCGTGGGCCAGGGATTCCTCCGTGAGGTCGACGCCGCCGAGCATCCGCGCGATCTCTTCCACGCGACCCGGCGCATCCAGTTTGGCCACCGCGGTGCGGGTTTCGTCGCTGCCGCGCGCCTTGTGCACGAAGAGATGCTGATGGCCCTGGGCGGCGACCTGCGGCAGGTGGGTCACCGTGAGCACCTGGCCTCGCTCGCCGAGGCGGCGCAGCAGCTGACCGACCACTTCCGCGGTCGGCCCGCCGATACCCACGTCCACTTCGTCGAACACCAGCGTCGGGACCCTCGAGGTCTGTGCGGTGATCACCTGCACCGCTAGGCTGATTCGTGACAGCTCGCCGCCGGATGCCACCTTGGCCAGACCCTTGAGCGGCTGGCCGGGGTTGGCGCTGACCAGGAACTCGACCTGCTCCAGCCCTGTGGGATGCGGGTCCGTCGCGGCGATTTCGCGCAGTTCGATGGCGAAGCGTCCGCCGGGCATGCCCAGGCGTTGCATCTCGACTTCGACCGCGCTGGCCAGGCGTGGCGCGCCTTCGTTGCGCAGGCCGCTGAGTTCGGTGGCTTTCTCCTGGTAGTGACGCGCGTAGGAGGCCAGCTCCTGAGCCAGCCGCTCCAGGGCTTCGTCGTCGGCATTGAGGGTTTCCAGTTCGTCGAGCAGGCGTTGCTGCAGCGCCGCGAGTTCCGCCGGCTGCACCCGATGCTTGCGGGCCAGGGTGTAGATCGCGTCGAGGCGTTCCTCGAGCGTCTGCAGGCGTGCCGGGTCGGCGTCGAAATGATCGAGGAAGCGATTCAGTTCGCCGACGGCTTCCTCGACCTGGATCTGCGCGCTGGACAACAGTTCGGCGGCCTCGTTGAGCGCGCCGGGCTGGCTGGAGCGGTTGCCCAGGCGCTGCAGGCTGGCGGTTAGAGCGGAGAGCACGTTGCCGGAGTCGCTCTCGGCGCAGAGTTCGATGACGTGGCGGCAGGCGCCGAGGAGGCTTTCGGCGTTGGTCAGGCTCTTGTGTTCCTGTTCCAGTTCCTCCAGCTCGTGTTCGCCGAGGGCGAGGTTTTCCAGCTCTTCCATCTGATAGCTGAGCAACTGGTGGCGGGCGCGCTGTTCGTCGCCACTGCTGGAGATGCGCTCGAGCTCCTGGTGGGTCTGGCGCCAGCGCTGGGCGGCGAGCTGGACCTGGCGTGCCAGCTCGCTGGCACCGACGAATTCGTCGAGCAGGCGGCGGTGGGTGTCGGCCTTCAGCAGCGACTGATGCTCGTGCTGGCTGTGGATGTCGATCAGCAGCTCGCCGAGGCTTTTCAGGTCGGCCTGCGGGCAGGGCGCACCGTTGATGTAAGCGCGCGAACGGCCTTCGGCGGTAATCACCCGGCGCAGGATGCACGGGCCATCGTTGTCCAGGTCGCGCTCGGCGAGCCAGGCGCGCGCCTCGGGGATGTCGCCGAGGTCGAAGCTGGCGAGGATGTCCGCCTTGTCGGCGCCCGGCCTGACGGCGCCACTGTCGGCACGGTCGCCGAGGGTCAGGCCGAGAGCGTCGAGCATGATCGACTTGCCGGCGCCGGTTTCGCCGGTAATCACGCTCATGCCGCGGTCCAGCTCGAGATCGAGGTGTTCGACGATGGCGTAGTTATGAACGGACAGGTGCACCAGCATGATGAATACTCCCGACGTGATGGCTGGGTATTTATACAGTGGTTGTGTGGCGCCTGACAATCCGTTCCGTCGGTTGGGCGGATTGTTGGCCGGGATGCCGGGTCGGCGCCCTTGAAGCGGGCGAATGCGGCCCCATATAGGCGGACAGAAGCGCCCGGCACGACCGGCGACCGATCAAGAGGAGGAATGCATGGCTGACGAACATAACCTGGACCCCCAATCCCCGGACACGGGCGCGGACGCGCCGGTAGAGTCTTCGGAGGACCTGGGCGCCCGCGTGCAGGCGCTCGAAGAACAACTGGCGGCGGCGCAGGACCAGTCCCTGCGTGTCGCTGCCGATCTGCAGAACGTGCGCCGCCGCGCCGAGCAGGACGTGGAGAAGGCGCACAAGTTCGCGCTGGAGAAATTCGCCAGCGACCTGCTGCCGGTCGTCGACAGCCTCGAACGAGGCCTGGAGCTGTCCAGCCCCGACGACGAGTCGATCAAGGCCGTGCGTGAAGGCATGGAGCTGACCCTCAAGCTGTTCCACGACACCCTCAAGCGCTATCAGCTGGAGGCGGTCGATCCGCACGGCGCGCCGTTCAACCCCGAACACCACCAGGCGATGGCCATGGAAGAAAGCACCCATGCCGAGCCGGGCAGCGTGCTCAAGGTGTTCCAGAAGGGTTACCTGCTCAACGGGCGCCTGCTGCGCCCGGCGATGGTGGTGGTCAGCAAGGCGCCAAGCGAAGCGCCGCCTTCGATCAACGAGAAGGCTTGAAATCGGCCGGCTGGCCCCCATCTGTTTAGTCAAGCGAATAGAGCTACCGCGACCCGCTGCGGGGCGCGCTAAAACCAAGTTTCGGAGAGAGAAGACATGGGCAAAATCATCGGTATCGACCTGGGGACCACCAACTCCTGCGTCGCAATTCTGGAAAACGGCAACGTCAAGGTCATCGAGAACGCCGAGGGTGCGCGCACCACGCCGTCGATCATCGCCTACACCAACGACGGCGAGACGCTGGTTGGCCAGTCGGCCAAGCGCCAGGCGGTGACCAATCCGCAAAACACCCTGTACGCGGTGAAGCGCCTGATCGGCCGTCGCTTCGAAGAAGACGTCGTGCAGAAAGACATCCAGATGGTGCCGTACAAGATCGCCAAGGCGGACAACGGTGACGCCTGGGTCGAAGTGAAGGGCCAGAAGATGGCGCCGCCGCAGATTTCCGCGGAAGTGCTGAAGAAAATGAAGAAGACCGCCGAAGACTACCTCGGCGAGCCGGTCACCGAAGCGGTGATCACCGTTCCGGCCTACTTCAACGACAGCCAGCGCCAGGCCACCAAGGACGCCGGCCGCATCGCCGGCCTCGACGTCAAGCGCATCATCAACGAGCCGACCGCGGCGGCGCTGGCCTATGGCATGGACAAGGCCAAGGGCGACCACACCGTAATCGTCTATGACCTGGGCGGCGGTACCTTCGACGTGTCGGTGATTGAGATCGCCGAAGTCGACGGCGAGCACCAGTTCGAAGTGCTGGCCACCAACGGCGACACCTTCCTCGGTGGCGAGGATTTCGACATCCGCCTGATCGACTACCTCGTCGACGAGTTCAAGAAAGAAACCGGGATGAACCTGAAGGGCGATCCGCTGGCCATGCAGCGCCTGAAAGAGGCTGCCGAGAAGGCCAAGATCGAGTTGTCGTCGAGCTCCCAGACCGACGTCAACCTGCCGTACATCACCGCCGATTCGACCGGTCCGAAGCACCTCAACGTGAAGATCTCCCGTGCCAAGCTGGAGTCGCTGGTCGAGGACCTGGTCGAGCGCACCATCGAGCCGTGCCGTCTGGCGCTGAAGGACGCCGGCATTGACGTGGGCAGCATCGACGACGTGATCCTGGTCGGCGGCCAGACCCGCATGCCGCTGGTGCAGAAGCGCGTGGCCGATTTCTTCGGCAAGGAAGCGCGCAAGGACGTCAACCCGGACGAAGCCGTGGCCATGGGTGCCGCCATTCAGGGCGCCGTGCTGGCCGGCGACGTCAAGGACGTGCTGCTGCTCGACGTTTCGCCGCTGACCCTGGGTATCGAGACCATGGGCGGCGTGATGACGGCCCTGATCGAGAAGAACACCACCATCCCGACCAAGAAGTCGCAGGTGTTCTCGACTGCCGACGACAACCAGAGCGCCGTGACCATTCACGTGCTGCAGGGCGAGCGCAAGCAGGCCGCGCAGAACAAGTCTCTCGGCAAGTTCGACCTGGCCGAGATTCCGCCGGCTCCGCGTGGCGTGCCGCAGATCGAGGTGACCTTCGACATCGACGCCAACGGCATCCTGCACGTGGGCGCGAAGGACAAGGCCACCGGCAAGACCCAGTCGATCGTGATCAAGGCCAACTCCGGCCTGTCCGATGACGAGATCGAGAAGATGGTCCGCGACGCCGAGGCGAATGCCGAGGAAGACCGCAAGTTCGAAGAGCTGGCCGGTGCACGCAACCAGGGCGACCAACTGGCGCATGCCACTCGCAAGATGATCGTCGAGGCGGGCGACAAGGTCAGCGCCGACGAGAAAGCCAGCATCGAGAAAGCCATCGGCGACCTCGAAGTGGCGGTGAAAGGCGACGACAAGGCGGAAATCGAAGCGAAGATGACCGCACTGTCCCAGGCCTCCGCTCCGCTGGCGCAGAAAATGTATGCCGAGCAGCCGCAGGCCGGTGAGCCTGCCCAGGACGGGGCCGAGGCGAAGAGCGGCGACGACGTGGTTGACGCCGAGTTCGAAGAGGTCAAGGACAACAAGTAAGCATCGCTTGCTTCGGCTCCACGGCGCGGGGTTCTAGCCTCGCGCGTCCAGACACGCCGCGCGGGAGCTTGCTCCCGCGTTGGCGTATCTGGTGGAGCGACAAGTCTGTTGCGCCAATGAACAGGCTGCTGGAGGAATTTAAGGGTTATGGCTAAACGAGATTATTACGAGATTCTGGGTGTCGAGCGCGGTGTCGGCGAAGCCGAGTTGAAGAAGGCCTACCGGCGTCTGGCGATGAAGCACCACCCCGACCGCAACCCGGACGATAAGGCGGCGGAAGAGAAGTTCAAGGAGGCCAGCGAGGCCTACGAAGTGCTTTCCGATGCCAGCAAGCGCGCGGCCTACGACCAGTACGGCCATGCCGGGGTCGACCCGCAGATGGGCGGTGGTGGCGGTTTCGGCAACAACGCCAGCTTCTCCGACATTTTCGGTGACGTGTTCAGCGACTTCTTCGGCGGTGCCCGCGGCGGTTCGCGCGGTGGCCCGGCGCGGGGCAACGACCTGCGCTACACCCTCGAGCTGGACCTGGAAGAAGCGGTGCGCGGCACCACGGTGACCATCCGCGTGCCGACGCTGGTCAACTGCAAGGTCTGCGAAGGCAGCGGCGCGAAGAAGGGCTCGACGCCAGTCGGTTGCCCGACCTGCGGCGGCATCGGCCAGGTGCGCATGCAGCAGGGCTTCTTCTCCGTGCAGCAGACCTGCCCGCGCTGCCATGGCGCCGGCAAGATCATTCCCGACCCGTGCGAGGCCTGCCATGGGCAGGGGCGCGTAGAGGAACACAAGACGCTGTCGGTCAAGGTGCCGCCGGGCGTGGATACCGGCGACCGCATTCGTTTGTCGGGCGAAGGCGAGGCCGGCGCGATGGGCGGTCCCGCGGGCGACCTCTACGTGGTGGTCAACGTGCGCGAGCACCCGATCTTCCAGCGTGACGGCAAGCACCTCTATTGCGAGGTGCCGATCAGCTTCGCCGACGCGGCGCTGGGCGGCGAACTGGAAGTGCCGACCCTGGATGGTCGCGTGAAGCTGAAGATTCCGGAAAGCACCCAGACCGGCAAGCTGTTCCGGCTGCGCGGCAAGGGCGTGGCGCCGGTTCGCGGTGGCGGTGCCGGCGACCTGATGTGCAAGGTGCAGGTGGAAACCCCGGTGAACCTGAGCAAGCGCCAGCGCGAGCTGCTCGAAGAGTTCCGCGGCAGCCTGCAGAGCGACAGCTCGCACTCGCCCAAGGCCAGTGGCTGGTTCGAAGGCATGAAGCGTTTCTTCGGCGACCTGTAAATCCTCGCGTCGGGTCGTGGTGTGAACGCCGCGGGCCGACGCGCTCAGCTGGAGCTGATGTATGCGACGTATTGCAGTAATGGGCGCCGCCGGGCGCATGGGCAAGATCCTCATCGAGGCGGTGCAGCAGACCGCGGGCGCCGCCGGGCTGACCGCGGCGGTGGATCGCCCGGACAGCACCCTGGTCGGCGCCGACGCCGGTGAGCTGGCCGGAATCGGCCGCATCGGCGTGCCGCTGTCCGGCGACCTGAGCCGGGTAGTCGACGAGTTCGACGTGCTGATCGACTTCACTCACCCCTCGGTGACGCTGAAGAACCTGGAAATTTGCCGGCGTGCCGGCAAGGCTATGGTCATCGGCACCACCGGGCTGAGCCAGGAAGAGAAGCAGCAACTGGTCGCCGCGGCGAAAGACGTTCCGCTGGTGTTCGCCGCCAACTTCAGCGTCGGCGTGAACCTCTGCCTGAAGCTGCTCGACACCGCCGCGCGGGTGCTGGGCGACGAGGTGGACATCGAGATCGTCGAGGCGCACCACCGGCACAAGGTCGATGCGCCTTCGGGCACCGCCTTGCGCATGGGTGAAGTGGTCGCAGAGGCGCTTGGTCGCGATCTGCGCGAAGTGGCGGTGTACGGGCGTGAAGGGCAGACCGGCGCACGCGACCGGCAGACCATCGGTTTCGCCACGGTGCGCGCGGGCGACATCGTCGGCGACCACACCGTGCTGTTCGCGGCGGACGGGGAACGCGTCGAGATCACCCACAAGGCGTCCAGCCGGATGACCTTCGCCAAGGGGGCGGTGCGTGCGGCGCTGTGGCTCGAAGGGCGTGAAGCGGGGCTTTATGACATGCAGGATGTTCTCGGCCTGGCCTGAGTGGCGTCTACGCCCTGGCTCGGCAGGCACCGCGTTTTTCGCCCTGGCCTGGAGCTCTTCCCGGGTTTCGGCTGGACCGGGAAAGGCTTTTTCTGTAAGCTGCCCGCTTTAGTGTGCCCACTAAAAGTTACGCAGATGGCTATTAACAAAAAGCGGGATGACCTTCACACGTCATCCCGCTTTTTTACAACCTGCGTTTTGCTCCAGCCCTGATCTACCGGAGGTCTTCTGACTATGCCTGCCCCTAAACCTGCCATTCTGGCCCTTGCCGACGGCAGCATTTTTCGCGGCGAATCCATTGGCGCCAACGGGCAAACCGTCGGCGAAGTGGTGTTCAACACCGCCATGACCGGCTATCAGGAAATCCTCACCGATCCATCCTACGCCCAGCAGATCGTCACCCTGACCTATCCGCACATCGGCAACACCGGCACCACGCCGCAGGACGCCGAATCGGGCCAGGTCTGGGCCGCCGGTCTGGTGATCCGCGACCTGCCGCTGCTGGCCAGCAACTGGCGCAACAAGCAGTCGCTGCCCGAATACCTCGAAGCCAACGGCACCGTCGCGATCGCCGGTATCGATACCCGCCGCCTGACCCGCATCCTGCGTGAGAAAGGCGCACAGAACGGCTGCATCCTCGCCGGCGAAGACGCCACCGAAGAGCGCGCGCTCGAGCTGGCACGCAGCTTTCCTGGCCTCAAGGGCATGGACCTGGCGAAGGAAGTGTCGGTCAAGCAGCGTTACGAGTGGCGTTCCAGCGTGTGGAGCCTGGGCACCGACGATCATGCCGAGATTCCCTCCGGCGAGTTGCCTTACCACGTGGTCGCCTATGATTTCGGGGTGAAGACCAACATCCTGCGCATGCTGGTGGCGCGTGGCTGCCGGATCACCGTGCTGCCGGCGCAAACGCCCGCCAGCGAAGCCCTGGCGCTGAACCCGGACGGCGTGTTCCTGGCCAATGGCCCGGGCGATCCGGAGCCGTGCGATTACGCGATCTCGGCCATCCAGGAAGTCCTGCAGACCGAGATCCCGGTGTTCGGCATCTGCCTGGGTCACCAACTGCTGGCGCTGGCCTCCGGCGCGAAGACCGTGAAGATGCCCAACGGCCACCACGGCGCCAACCATCCGGTGCAGGATCTGAAGACCGGCGTGGTGATGATCACCAGCCAGAACCACGGTTTCGCGGTGGACGAGGCGAGCCTGCCGGCCAACGTGCGGGCGACCCACAAGTCGCTGTTCGACGGCACCCTGCAGGGCATCGAGCGTACCGACAAGGTCGCCTTCAGCTTCCAGGGTCACCCGGAAGCGAGCCCCGGCCCGCATGACGTGGCGCCGCTGTTCGACCGTTTCATCGCGGCCATGGCCGAGCGCCGCTGAGATAGACGAGATGCTGCCAAGCCTGGGAATCACCGACCTCTGGACCTACGTGCTGGGTGCGTTGTTCGTCATCCTGCTGCCGGGGCCGAACTCGCTGTTCGTGCTCGCCACCTCGGCGCAGCATGGCGTGGCGCGCGGCTACCGGGCGGCCAGTGCGGTGTTCCTCGGTGACGCGATCCTGATGCTGCTCTCGGCCCTGGGCATCGCTTCGTTGCTGAAAACGATGCCGATGCTGTTCGTGGTGCTCAAGTACCTGGGCGCGGCCTACCTGTTCTATCTCGGTATCGGCATGCTGCGCGGCGCCTGGCGCAAGCTGCATGCGCCGGAAGTGCCGTCGCAGGCGCTGGAGAGCCATGACCCGGTGAGCAACCCGTTCGGTCGTGCGCTGTTCCTCAGCCTGTCCAACCCGAAGGCGATCCTGTTTTTCATCTCCTTCTTCATCCAGTTCGTCGACCCGGCCTATGCCTATCCCGGTCTGTCGTTCCTGGTGCTGGGAACCATCCTCGAAGCGATCAGCTTCCTGTACCTGAGTTTCCTGATTTTTTGCGGTGTGCGTCTGGCCGAGTGGTTCCGCCAGCGCCAACGCCTGTCTGCCGGGGCCACCTCCGGCGTGGGCGCCATGTTCGTCGGTTTCGGCATCAAGCTGGCCGGCGCAACCCTGACCTGATTTGTAGAGCACGAGAGTCCCATGCCCAAGCGTACAGACATCAAAAGCATCCTGATCCTCGGCGCCGGCCCCATCGTCATCGGCCAGGCCTGCGAGTTCGACTACTCCGGCGCGCAGGCGTGCAAGGCGCTTAAGGAAGAGGGTTTCCGCGTCATCCTGGTGAACTCCAATCCGGCCACCATCATGACCGACCCGGCCATGGCCGACGCCACCTACATCGAGCCGATCAAGTGGGCCACCGTGGCCAAGATCATCGAGAAGGAGCGCCCCGACGCGCTGCTGCCGACCATGGGCGGGCAGACCGCGCTGAACTGCGCGCTCGACCTGGAAAAGCACGGCGTCCTGGAGAAGTTCGGCGTCGAGATGATCGGTGCCAACGCCGACACCATCGACAAGGCCGAAGACCGCTCGCGCTTCGACAAGGCGATGAAGGACATCGGCCTGGCCTGCCCAGTTTCCGGCATCGCCCACAACATGGAAGAAGCCTACGGCGTCCTCGACAAGGTCGGCTTCCCGTGCATCATCCGGCCGTCTTTCACCATGGGCGGCACCGGCGGCGGCATCGCCTACAACCGCGAGGAGTTCGAGGAAATATGCGCCCGCGGCCTCGACCTGTCGCCGACTTCCGAACTGCTGATCGACGAATCGCTGATCGGCTGGAAGGAGTACGAGATGGAGGTGGTCCGCGACAAGAAGGACAACTGCATCATCGTCTGCTCCATTGAGAACTTCGACCCGATGGGCGTGCACACCGGCGACTCGATCACCGTGGCGCCGGCGCAGACCCTGACCGACAAGGAATACCAGATCCTGCGTAACGCATCGCTTGCGGTGCTGCGCGAGATCGGCGTGGAAACCGGCGGCTCCAACGTGCAGTTCGGCATCTGCCCGGACACCGGCCGCATGGTCGTCATCGAGATGAACCCGCGCGTGTCGCGCTCCTCGGCGCTGGCTTCCAAGGCCACCGGCTTCCCGATCGCCAAGATCGCCGCCAAGCTGGCCGTCGGCTACACCCTCGACGAACTGCAGAACGACATCACTGGCGGTCGCACCCCGGCGTCGTTCGAGCCGGCCATCGACTACGTCGTCACCAAGATCCCGCGTTTCGCCTTCGAGAAATTCCCCAAGGCCGACGCCCGCCTGACCACCCAGATGAAGTCCGTCGGTGAAGTGATGGCCATCGGCCGCACCTTCCAGGAATCCATGCACAAGGCGCTGCGCGGCCTCGAGGTCGGCGCCGCCGGCTTCGATCCGAAGCTCGACCTGAGCAACCCGGAAGCCGACAGCATCCTCAAGCGCGAGCTGACCGTGCCCAGCGCCGACCGCGTCTGGTACCTCGCCGATGCCTTCCGCGCCGGCTACTCGATGGAGAAGATCTTCGGCCTGACCAAGATCGATCCCTGGTTCCTCGTGCAGATCGAGGACCTGGTCAAGGAGGAGGAGAAGGTCAAGACCCTCGGCCTTTCCAGCATCGACTACGAACTGATGCGCCGGCTCAAGCGCAAGGGCTTCTCCGACGCCCGCCTGGCCAAGCTGCTCGGTGTTACCGAGAAGAACCTGCGCAGCCACCGTCACAAGCTGAAGGTGCTGCCGGTGTACAAGCGCGTCGATACCTGCGCCGCCGAGTTCGCCACCGATACCGCCTACCTCTACTCGACCTACGAGGAAGAGTGCGAGGCCAATCCGTCGACCCGCGACAAGATCATGGTGATCGGCGGCGGTCCGAACCGTATCGGCCAGGGCATCGAGTTCGACTACTGCTGCGTGCACGCGGCGCTGGCGATGCGTGAAGACGGCTACGAGACCATCATGGTCAACTGCAACCCGGAAACCGTCTCCACCGACTACGACACCTCGGACCGCCTGTACTTCGAGCCGGTGACCCTGGAAGACGTGCTGGAAATCGTCCGCGTCGAGCAGCCGAAAGGCGTGATCGTGCAGTATGGCGGGCAGACTCCGCTGAAGATCTGCCGCGCGCTGGAAGAAGCCGGCGTGCCGATCATCGGCACCAGCCCGGACGCCATCGACCGCGCCGAAGACCGCGAGCGCTTCCAGCAGATGGTCGAGCGCCTGAACCTGCGTCAGCCGCCGAACGCCACCGCGCGCAGCGAAGACGAGGCGATCGCCGCGTCCAAGCGCATCGGTTATCCGCTGGTGGTCCGTCCGTCCTACGTGCTGGGCGGCCGCGCGATGGAGATCGTCTACGAAGAGGACGAACTCAAGCGCTACATGCGTGAGGCGGTGCAGGTGTCCAACGACAGCCCGGTGCTGCTCGACCACTTCCTCAACTGCGCCATCGAGGTCGACATCGACGCGGTGTGCGACGGTGAAGACGTGGTGATCGGCGCGATCATGCAGCACATCGAACAGGCTGGCGTTCACTCCGGCGACTCGGCGTGCTCGCTCCCACCGTATTCGCTGCCGATGGCGATCCAGGACGAGATCCGCAGCCAGGTCAAGAAGATGGCGCTGGAGCTGGGCGTGATCGGCCTGATGAACGTGCAGATGGCCGTCCAGGGCGAAGACATCTATGTGCTCGAGGTGAACCCGCGTGCCTCGCGCACCGTGCCGTTCGTGTCCAAGTGCATCGGCACCTCGCTGGCGAAGATCGCCGCGCGGGTCATGGCTGGCAAGTCGCTCAAGGAAATCGGCTTCACCACGGAAATCATCCCGCCGTTCTTCAGCGTCAAGGAAGCCGTGTTCCCCTTCGCCAAGTTCCCCGGCGTGGACCCGATCCTCGGCCCCGAGATGAAATCCACTGGTGAAGTGATGGGCGTCGGCGACAACTTCGCCGAGGCCTTCGCCAAGGCCCAACTGGGCGCCAGCGAAATCCTGCCGAACGCCGGCTGCGCCTTCATCAGCGTGCGCGACGACGACAAACCGTTCGTCGAGCAGGTTGCCCGCGACCTGGTCGGCCTCGGCTTCGAAGTGGTCGCCACCGCCGGCACGGCGCGTATCATCGAGGCTGCCGGCCTGCCGGTGCGGCGCGTCAACAAGGTGACCGAGGGCCGTCCTCATGTGGTCGACATGATCAAGAACGACGAAGTCACCCTGATCATCAACACCACCGAGGGTCGCCAATCCATCGCCGACTCCTACTCCATCCGTCGTAACGCTCTGCAGCACAAGATCTGCATCACCACCACCATCGCCGGTGGCCAGGCGATCTGTGAAGCGCTCAAATTCGGTCCGGAAAAGACCGTGCGCCGTCTGCAGGACCTTCACGCAGGAATCAACGCATGACCAAGTACCCCATGACCGTGCAGGGCGCCCGCGCCCTGGAAGAAGAACTCGCCCACCTGACCAAGGTCGTCCGTCCGAAGCTGAGCCAGGACATCGGCACCGCTCGCGAGCTGGGTGACCTCAAGGAAAACGCCGAGTACCACGCCGCCCGCGAGCAGCAGGGGATGGTCGAGGCGCGTATCCGTGACATCGAAGGCCGCCTGCAGAACTCGGTGGTGATCGATGTGACGACCATCGAGCACACCGGCAAGGTGATCTTCGGCAGCACCGTGGAGATCGCCAATGTCGAGACTGACGAGAGCGTCACCTACCAGATCGTCGGCGAGGACGAGGCCGACGTGAAGCAGGGCAAGCTGTCGGTCAGTTCACCGATCGCCCGTGCGCTGATCGGCAAGCTGGAAGGCGACGCCGTGGGCGTGAAGACGCCCAGCGGTCTGGTCGAGTACGAGATCGTCGAGGTTCGCCATATCTGACCTGCGCCTGCGGGCCGGCGCCGCCGCCTGGCGGTTGGCGCAGACCTTCTGGGTCGGCGGCCTGTGGCTGCTGCACTTCGTGATGGTGCCCGCGCTGCAGCGAATCGGCCTGGCGCCCTTGCTGGTCGAGGAAGTTGGCGCCGGATTGCGTGCACTGCTGGTAGCCTTCGCGGCGTTCTGCGTGGTGCTGCAGGGCTTGATCCTGGCGCAGGCCGAGGGTTTCCCGAGCCTGTGGCAACAAGCGCGCGGTCGGCTGCTGCTGGGTCTCCTGCTGATCTCGGCTACCTACCCGCTGCTGCGCGCAGGCTTGCCCGGCGCCGAGTTCGCCCCGCGCTTCGTCTACCTGCTGTTGGGTTTTTGCGGTGCGCTGCTGGTGTTGCAGCCGGTGCCGGGCCAGCCGCGGAGCTGAAGGCTCCGCCTGGCGGTGTCAGGCCTGGTGGCGGTGCAGGTTGGAGAGGTTCTTGTTCGGCTGCGGGTTCTTGCGATAGATGAGCGCCATCTTGCCGATCATCTGCACCAGCTGGGCCCGGCCGCTCTTGCACACCGCTTCGATCAGGGCGATACGCTCTTCGCGTTCGGTGATGCGGAACTGCACCTTGATCAGCTCGTGATCGTTCAGCGCGCGGTCGAGCTCGGCGGCGACGCCTTCGCTGAGGCCGTTCTCGGCGACGATCAATACCGGTTTCAGGTGGTGGCCGATAGATTTGTATTGCTTCTTCTGCTCTTGAGTGAGCGCCATAATCCGACCCCTGTTCGATTCGTTTTGCAAAAAAGTGGCGTAGTTTACCCGAGCGATTCGGGCCGCGCTCAGCCAATCACATTCGTTACCCGAGGTGCCTCGTGGCCCGTTCCAAGACTAGCCCTCGTTGGCTGAAAGAACATTTCGACGACCCCTATGTGAAGATGGCGCAGAAGGACGGCTACCGTTCGCGCGCCAGCTACAAGCTGCTGGAAATCCAGGAGAAGGACCGCATCCTGCGGCCCGGCATCACCGTCGTCGACCTCGGCGCGGCGCCGGGAGGCTGGTCGCAGGTCACCAGCCGGGTCATTGGCGACCGTGGCCGGTTGATCGCCTCCGACATCCTGGAGATGGACAGCATCCCCGACGTGACCTTCATTCAGGGTGACTTCACCGACGATGCGGTGTTCGCCCGTATCCTCGAGGCCATTGGCGAAAACCCGGTGGACCTTGTGATTTCCGACATGGCCCCCAATATGAGTGGAGTGAGGGCTTCTGATCAGCCGCGCGCCATGTATCTGTGCGAGCTGGCACTGGATCTCGCCGGCCGGGTGTTGCGTCCGGGGGGCGATTTCCTGATCAAGATTTTCCAGGGCGAAGGTTTCGATCTTTACCACAAGCAAGTCCGCGAGCAGTTCGACAAGGTGCAGATGCGCAAGCCGCTGTCCTCCCGCGATCGCTCCCGTGAGCAGTACCTGCTGGCCCGCGGTTTCCGCGGAGAGTGATTGCACTAAAGCGCTTTTCTGGCAGTCTCAACGATATAAAGGGTTACAGACACCTCCCGCCCGGGGTGGGGTTGTATAGTAAGTTAGGCGGGTTACCAACCAGCCGTCATGCGGGTACGAGGTCGAATTGGCCTGCTCCAGAGGGTTAGAGAATTGAACGACATGGCAAAGAATCTGATTCTGTGGTTGATCATCGCGGCCGTCCTGGTGACCGTGATGAACAACTTCTCCAGCCCCACCGAGCCGCAGACGCTGAACTACTCGGACTTCATCGGGCAGGTCAAGGACGGCAAGGTCGAGCGCGTCACCGTGGATGGCTACGTCATCACCGGCAAGCGTGCCGACGGCGACACCTTCAAGACCATCCGCCCGGCGATCCAGGACGGTGGTCTGATCGGTGACCTGATCGACAACAACGTGGTCATCGAAGGCAAGCAGCCCGAGCAGCAGAGCATCTGGACTCAACTGCTGGTGGCGAGCTTCCCGATCCTGGTGATCATCGCGGTGTTCATGTTCTTCATGCGCCAGATGCAGGGCGGCGCCGGCGGCAAGGGTGGGCCGATGAGCTTCGGCAAGTCCAAGGCGCGCCTGCTCTCCGAGGACCAGGTGAAAACCACCTTCGCCGACGTCGCCGGTTGCGACGAGGCCAAGGAGGAGGTCAGCGAGCTGGTCGAGTTCCTGCGCGATCCGGGCAAATTCCAGCGCCTGGGCGGGCGTATTCCGCGCGGCGTGCTGATGGTCGGCTCGCCGGGTACCGGCAAGACGCTGCTGGCCAAGGCCGTGGCCGGTGAGGCCAAGGTGCCGTTCTTCACCATTTCCGGTTCCGATTTCGTCGAGATGTTCGTCGGCGTGGGTGCGTCCCGCGTTCGTGACATGTTCGACCAGGCGAAGAAACACGCACCCTGCATCATCTTCATCGACGAGATCGACGCCGTCGGCCGCCATCGTGGCGCTGGCATGGGCGGCGGTCACGACGAGCGCGAGCAGACCCTCAACCAGTTGCTGGTGGAGATGGACGGCTTCGAGATGAACGACGGCATCATCGTCATCGCGGCGACCAACCGTCCCGACGTGCTCGACCCCGCGCTGCTGCGTCCGGGCCGTTTCGACCGCCAGGTGGTGGTCGGCCTGCCGGACATCCGTGGCCGCGAGCAGATCCTCAACGTGCACATGCGCAAGGTGCCGATGGGCGAGAACGTCAAGGCCGCGGTCATCGCGCGCGGTACGCCGGGCTTCTCCGGCGCCGACCTGGCCAACCTGGTCAACGAAGCGTCGCTGTTCGCCGCGCGCTCCGGCAAGCGTGTCGTCGACATGAAGGAATTCGAGCTGGCCAAAGACAAGATCATGATGGGCGCCGAGCGCAAGACTATGGTCATGTCGGACAAGGAAAAGCTCAATACGGCCTATCACGAAGCCGGCCATGCCATCGTAGGGCGTCTGGTTCCCGAGCATGATCCGGTCTACAAGGTCTCGATCATCCCGCGTGGCCGCGCTCTGGGCGTGACCATGTTCCTCCCCGAGGAAGACCGCTACAGCCTGTCCAAGCGTGCGCTGATCGGCCAGATCTGCTCGCTGTTCGGCGGCCGTATCGCCGAAGAGATGACGCTGGGCTTCGACGGCGTCACCACCGGTGCCTCGAACGACATCATGCGCGCTACCCAGTTGGCGAAGAACATGGTCACCAAGTGGGGTCTGTCCGAGAAGCTTGGCCCGCTGATGTATGCCGAGGACGAGAACGAGGGTTACCTCGGTCGTGGCGGCAGCAGCCAGAACGCCAGCATGTCCGCGGATACCGCCAAGCTTATCGATCTGGAAATCCGCAGCATCATCGACAACTGCTACGGCACCGCCAAGCAGCTTCTGGTGGAGAACCGCGACAAGCTCGATCGCATGGCCGAAGCGCTGATGAAGTACGAAACCATCGATGCCGACCAGATCGACGACATCATGGCCGGTCGTATACCGCGCGAGCCGCGTGACTGGCAGGACGGTACGGGCGGCGCCTCGGGTCCGACCGTGACGCGCCCAGAGGGTGATCGCCCGGAAACCCCGATCGGTGGTCCGGCCGGCGAACACTAAGGCAGTCATGATCGTTCAGCAAAACCAGACCCGGTTGCCTTGCGGCAACCGGGTTCTTGATTTAAGCCGCCCGCATGTCATGGGCATTCTCAACGTTACCCCCGATTCCTTTTCCGATGGCGGCCGCTTCAATGCGCTCGACGATGCGTTACGGCACGCCGAAGCCATGGTCGCGGCAGGGGCGAAGTTGATCGATGTCGGCGGCGAGTCGACCCGTCCGGGCGCCGCCGTCGTATCCGTGGACGAAGAGCTCGAGCGCGTCATTCCGGTCGTCCAGGCGATCGCGGCCGAACTCGACGTGATCATCTCGGTGGATACCTCCACTCCCCAGGTGATGCGCGAAAGCGCCCGGCAGGGTGCGGGCCTGATCAACGATGTGCGTTCGCTGAGTCGAGAGGGCGCCCTGCAGGCGGCTGCTGAGAGCGGTCTGGCGGTGTGCCTGATGCACATGCGTGGCGAGCCGGCGACCATGCAGGACCGTCCGGCTTATGGGGACGTCGTCGAAGAGGTCTGTGACTATCTGGGGGCGCGCGTCGCGCTGTGCGAGGCCGCGGGAATCGGCCGTGAAAGGCTGCTCCTCGATCCGGGATTCGGCTTTGCCAAGAACCTGGCGCATAATTTGAGCCTGTTCAAGCACCTCGACGCCGTGTTGCGCTTCGGCCTGCCGCTGCTGGTGGGCGTCTCGCGCAAGAGCATGATCGGCCAGGCGCTTGGATGTGGCGTCGAAGGCCGCCTGTATGGTGGCCTAGCCCTTGCGGCCCTCGCGGTAGCCAAGGGCGCGCATATCCTGCGGGTGCATGACGTGGCCGAGACGGTCGATGTGGTTCGAATGATCGCCGCGGTGGAAGCGGCGGAATGAATTGATGGAGCGGTTATGAGCAGAAAGTATTTCGGCACCGACGGTATTCGTGGACTGGTCGGGCAATTTCCCATTACGCCGGACTTCATGCTCAAGCTCGGCTGGGCCGCTGGAATGGCGTTTCGTCGCCAGGGCGCCTGCCGGATTCTGGTGGGCAAGGACACGCGCATCTCCGGGTACATGTTCGAATCCGCGCTGGAGGCCGGCTTGTCCGCGGCCGGTGCCGATGTGTTGCTGCTCGGGCCCATGCCGACACCCGCGATTGCCTACCTGACCCGCACCTTCCACGCCGAGGCGGGTATCGTCATCAGCGCCTCGCACAATCCGCACTACGACAACGGCATCAAGTTCTTCTCCGGCCACGGCACCAAGCTGCCCGACGAGGTAGAACTGATGATCGAGGAGCTGCTCGATACGCCGATGGTGGTGGTGGATTCCGCTAAGCTGGGCAAGGTCTCGCGGATCAACGACGCCGCCGGACGCTACATCGAGTTCTGCAAGAGCAGTGTGCCGACCAGTACCGATTTCGCCGGGCTGAAGATCGTCGTCGACTGCGCCCACGGGGCGACCTACAAGGTGGCGCCGAACGTGTTCCGCGAGTTGGGTGCCGAGGTCAGCGTTCTTGCAGCCCAGCCCAATGGTCTGAACATCAACGACCAGTGCGGTTCGACCCATGTGGAGTCGTTGCAGGCGGCCGTCATCGAGCAGCACGCGGACATCGGCATCGCCTTCGATGGCGACGGCGATCGCGTGCTGATGGTCGATCACACCGGCGCCATCGTCGACGGTGACGAGCTGCTCTACGTGATCGCTCGCGATCTGCACGAGCAGGGTCGGTTGCAGGGTGGTGTAGTCGGCACCCTGATGAGCAACCTGGGGCTCGAGCTTGCGTTCAAGGAGCTCGATATTCCGTTCGTCCGCGCCAAGGTGGGCGACCGGTACGTGATGAGCGAGCTGCTGTCGCGTGGCTGGCAGCTGGGTGGCGAGAATTCCGGGCACATCGTGTGCTGCCAGTACACCACCACCGGCGACGCGATCATCGCCGCACTGCAGGTGCTGATGGCGCTCAAGCGTCGCGGGCAGACGCTGGCCGAAGCGCGCCAGGCACTGCGCAAGTGCCCGCAGGTTCTGGTCAACGTGCGTTTTTCCGGCGATCTGGATCCGGTCCAGCACCCGGCTGTCCAGGACGCCTGCGAGCGTGTTCAGGAGCGCATGGCGGGGCGCGGCCGCGTGCTGTTGCGCAAGTCGGGCACCGAGCCGCTGGTGCGGGTGATGGTCGAAGGTGACGATGAAGCCCAGGTGCGCGGCTACGCCGATGAGTTGGCGAAGGTCGTGACAGAGGTATGTGCTTGATTCGCTTGCCAGTCCGCAAGCTCTTGGTTAACATCTGCGCCCACTTTGATCGACGAGGTTGAGCATGCGTCGCCCGATGGTTGCTGGTAACTGGAAAATGCACGGTACCCGCGCCAGCGCTGATGCGCTCGCCCAAGGTGTTCGCCAACTGGCGATACCGGATTCGGTCGAAGTCGCCGTACTGCCGCCTTTTCTCCATGTAGAGCGCGTGCTCGAGGTTCTCGCCGATTCGCCCATAGCGGTCGGTGCGCAAAACTGCGCGAAAGAGCCTTGGCAAGGTGCGCTGACGGGAGAAGTTTCCGCGGCTCAGTTGGCTGATGCAGGTTGCAAGCTGGTGTTGATCGGGCATTCCGAGCGCCGCCAGCTGTTCGGCGAGAGTGACGAGTTGCTCAGTCGCAAGTTCATCGCGGCGCAGTCGCATGGGTTGGTGCCCATCCTCTGTGTTGGCGAGACGCTGGAGCAGCGTCAGGCGGGGCGGACGCTCGAAGTGGTGTCCGAGCAATTGGGTAGCATCATCCATGAATTAGGCATCGGTGCCTTCTTCAATGCGGTGATCGCCTATGAGCCGGTCTGGGCCATCGGTACCGGACTGACTGCGACGCCGGCCCAGGCGCAAGCGGTCCACGCGGCGATTCGCGCGCAGTTGGCGGGCGAGAGCGCCGAAGTGGCGCAGGGTATGAGGATTCTTTACGGCGGCAGCGTCAAGGCCACCAATGCCGCCGAGCTGTTTGGCATGGCGGATATCGATGGGGGGCTGATTGGTGGTGCCTCCTTGAATGCGGATGAATTCGGTGCGATCTGTCGCGCCGCGGGATGCTGATGAAATGCTGCAAACTGTCGTAATCGTTGTTCATCTGCTGGGGGCTCTTAGCGTTATCGCTCTGGTGCTTCTGCAGCAGGGAAAAGGTGCGGATGCGGGTGCCTCTTTTGGTTCCGGCGCTTCCGCAACCGTATTTGGCGGCCAAGGTTCCTCTACCTTTCTGAGTCGAGTTACTGCTATACTGGCCACCGTTTTTTTCTTGACTAGCTTGGGCTTAGGTTACTTTGCTAAGGAAAAGGCTGAGGCGCTGACTAACGTCGGCCTGCCTGATCCGGCGGTCATGGAAGTGCAGAAGAAAGAATCGGCAGCAAGTGATGTGCCGGTGCTCGAAGAGCAAAAGCCAGCGGCCAACGATGGCGCTGACGTACCTCAGGCTCCAGAGCAGAAGTAAAAGGCAAGTTTTGCCGAGGTGGTGGAATTGGTAGACACGCTACCTTGAGGTGGTAGTGGCCATAGGCTGTAGGGGTTCGAGTCCCCTCCTCGGTACCAATACTCAGCAAAGCCCGCAATAGCGGGCTTTGCTGTCAGCGGAGGTTCGGTTGACCTGAAAGGGTAAATAACCGTATACTTTCGCCCCAGCTTTGTCGCGGGGTGGAGCAGTTTGGTAGCTCGTCGGGCTCATA
>NZ_DJTK01000064.1:36649-47543 GCF_002438225.1 Pseudomonas sp. UBA6310
GGTAGCTCGTCGGGCTCATAACCCGAAGGTCGTTGGTTCAAATCCAGCCCCCGCAACCAGTAGTAGCGAAGCCCCTTTTCAGGGGCTTTTTGCTAGCTGGACAGTCTGCCGCCGGGCAATTCCAGGCGGCTTCAAGGGATGGGCGTTTCGCCCATTTTTTATTTGCACAGCATGCGCGAGGGGCTTTCGTGTCGAGCAAGCTAGAACAGTTGCAGGCCATGTTGGCGCCGGTAGTGGAAGCCCTGGGTTACCAATGCTGGGGCGTCGAATTCATTTCTCAGGGTAAGCATTCGCTGCTGCGGGTCTATATCGATAGCGTCGATGGAATTCTGGTCGAGGACTGCGAAAAGGTCAGTCGCCAGATCAGCGGCGTGCTCGATGTGGAAGATCCCATCGCCAGCGAGTACACCCTCGAAGTCTCTTCTCCGGGAATGGACCGGCCACTGTTCACCTTGGAACAGTTCGCCGCTCATGCCGGTGAGCAGGTCAAGATCAAGCTGCGTTCGCCCTTCGAGGGGCGGCGCAATTTTCAGGGCATCCTCCGCGGTACGGAAGAACAGGACGTAGTGGTGCTGGTCGACGATCACGAATACCTGTTGCCGATCGATTCGGTCGACAAAGCCAACATTATTCCCCGTTTTGACTGAGGGGCGGATCCCCGCGGGTCCAATGGATTGCGAGAGGCGAGGCGTACGATGAGCAAAGAAGTACTGCTGGTTGTTGAGTCGGTGTCCAATGAAAAGGGCGTACCGGCCAGTGTGATTTTCGAGGCGCTTGAGTTGGCCTTGGCCACGGCGACCAAGAAACGCTATGAAGATGACGTCGAGTTGCGGGTGGAGATCAATCGCCAGACCGGTAACTACGAGACGTTCCGTCGCTGGACCGTGGTCCCCGACGAGGAGTTCGAGGAGCCGGCGGCCCAGTACACCCTGGACCAGGCGCAGGAGCGCAAGGCCGACGCCCAGTACGGCGACGTGTTCGAAGAGAAGATCGATTCCATCGAGTTCGGCCGCATCGCTGCGCAGACCGCCAAGCAGGTCATCGTGCAGAAGGTGCGCGAAGCCGAGCGTGCGCAAGTGGTCGAGGCCTATCGCGACCGCGTTGGCGACATCATCTTCGGCACCGTGAAGAAGGTCACCCGCGACAACGTCATCGTCGACCTCGGCAACAACGCCGAAGCGCTGCTGGCCCGCGAAGACATCATCCCGCGTGAGACTTTCCGCGTCGGCGCCCGCGTGCGTGCGCTGCTCAAGGAAATTCGCGCCGAAAACCGTGGTCCTCAGTTGATCCTGTCGCGCACCGCGCCGGCGATGCTGATCGAGCTGTTCCGCATCGAAGTACCGGAAATCGCCGAAGAGCTCATCGAAGTGATGGCCGCCTCGCGTGATCCGGGTTCGCGCGCCAAGATCGCCGTCCGCTCCAAGGACAAGCGCATCGATCCGCAGGGCGCCTGCATCGGCATGCGCGGTTCGCGCGTGCAGGCGGTGTCCGGCGAACTGGGCGGCGAGCGTGTCGACATCGTGTTGTGGGACGACAATGCCGCGCAGTTCGTGATCAACGCCATGGCCCCGGCCGAGGTGGCGGCGATTATCGTCGACGAAGACGCCCACGCGATGGACATCGCCGTTGGCGAAGACAATCTCGCCCAGGCCATCGGGCGCGGCGGCCAGAACGTTCGCCTTGCCAGTCAGTTGACCGGCTGGACGCTGAACGTGATGACCGAGGCCGATATCCAGGCCAAGCAGCAGGCCGAGACCGGCGACATCATGCAGGCCTTCATCGATGAGCTGGAAGTCGACGAGGAGCTCGCCCAAGTACTGGTTGAAGAGGGTTTCACCAGTCTGGAAGAGATCGCCTACGTGCCGATGGAAGAGATGCTCAACATCGATGGCTTCGACGAAGATATCGTCAATGAGCTGCGTTCCCGTGCCAAGGATCGCCTGCTGACCAAGGCCATCGCCAACGAAGAGAAGTTGGCGGATGCCCAGCCGGCCGAAGACCTGCTCTCGCTCGAGGGTATGGAGAAGGACCTGGCGTTGGAACTGGCAATGCGCGGGGTCATCACCCGCGAAGATTTGGCCGAGCAGTCGATCGACGACTTGCTCGACATAGACGGCATGGATGAAGAGCGTGCCGGCAAGCTGATCATGGCCGCCCGAGCCCATTGGTTCGAGTAAGCAGTCGCGGTCGAGGAGAGAGATGCATGACGCAAGTCACGGTGAAAGAACTGGCCCAAGTGGTCGACACACCGGTCGAGCGCCTGCTGCTGCAGATGCGTGAGGCAGGTCTGTCGCACACCAGCGCCGAGCAAGTAGTGACCGATAACGAAAAGCAGGCCCTGCTGGCCCATCTGAAGGGCAGCCACGGCGAGAAACTGGAAGAGCCGCGCAAGATCACTTTGCAGCGCAAGACCACCACGACCCTGCGGGTTGCCGGTAGCAAGACCATCAGCGTCGAAGTGCGCAAGAAGAAGACCTACGTCAAGCGCAGCCCTGACGAGATCGAAGCCGAGAAGCAACGCGAGCTGGAAGAGCAGCGCGCTGCGGAAGAGGCGGCTCGCCTGAAGGCCGAGGAAGAAGCCAAGCGTCGCGCCGAAGAAGAAGCGCGCCGCCAGCAGGCGCAACCTTCCGTCGAAGAAGTGGGCGCAGCCGTGCCTGCCGCGGCCGTCGCCGAAGTCGTCTCCGTCGAGCTTCCAGTCGCTGCGGCACCCGTCGAAGAGCGCAAGAAGGAAGAAGTGCGGCGCCCCGAGAAGGCGCGCAGCGATGACGACGAACGTCGTGATCGCAAGCACACCCAGCATCGCCCCGCGCCGAAAGACAAGGTGCCCGCTCCGCGTGTCGCACCACGCAGCACCGACGACGAAAGCGACAGCTTTGGCCGTCGTGGTGGCCGCGGCAAGGCGAAGCTGAAGAAACGCAATCAGCATGGGTTCCAGAGCCCAACAGGACCCATCGTGCGCGACGTGAATATCGGTGAAACCATCACCGTGGCCGACCTGGCTGCACAGATGGCGGTCAAGGGCGCTGAAATCGTCAAGTTCATGTTCAAGATGGGCACCCCGGTGACCATCAACCAGGTGCTGGATCAGGAGACTGCCCAACTGATCGCCGAAGAGTTCGGCCACAAGGTCAAGCTGGTCAGCGACAACGCCCTGGAAGAGCAACTGGCCGAATCGCTGAAGTTCGAAGGTGAATCCTTCCACCGTGCGCCGGTCGTTACCGTCATGGGTCACGTCGACCACGGCAAGACCTCGCTGCTCGACTATATCCGTCGCGCCAAGGTGGCCGCTGGCGAAGCCGGCGGTATCACCCAGCACATCGGTGCCTACCACGTGGAAACCGACCGCGGCATGGTCACCTTCCTCGATACCCCCGGTCACGCTGCGTTCACCCAGATGCGTGCCCGTGGTGCCCAGGCTACCGATATCGTCATCCTCGTGGTGGCAGCCGACGACGGCGTGATGCCGCAGACCCAGGAAGCCGTGCAGCATGCCAAGGCAGCCGGCGTTCCGATCGTGGTCGCGATCAACAAGATGGACAAGCCGGAAGCCAACCCGGACAACATCAAGAACGGCCTGGCCGCGCTCGATGTGATTCCGGAAGAGTGGGGCGGCGACGCGCCTTTCGTGGGCGTCTCGGCCAAGGCCGGTACCGGCGTCGACGAGTTGCTGGAAGCCGTACTGCTGCAAGCCGAGGTTCTCGAGCTCAAGGCTACGCCGACGGCCCCGGGCCGCGGTGTGGTGGTCGAATCCCGTCTCGACAAGGGCCGTGGCCCGGTAGCCACTGTGCTGGTTCAGGACGGCACCCTGCGTCAGGGCGACATGGTCCTGGTCGGCGTCAATTTTGGCCGCGTGCGCGCCATGCTTGACGAGAACGGCAAGCCGATCAAGGAAGCCGGCCCGTCGATTCCGGTCGAGATCCTCGGCTTGGACGGCACTCCGGATGCTGGCGACGACATGACCGTGGTCGCCGACGAGAAGAAGGCCCGCGAGGTTGCCCTGTTCCGTCAAGGCAAGTTCCGCGAGGTCAAGCTGGCTCGTGCGCATGCGGGCAAGCTGGAAAACATCTTCGAGAACATGGGCCAGGAAGAGAAGAAGACGCTCAACATCGTCCTCAAGTCCGACGTCCGTGGTTCGCTGGAAGCGCTGCAGGGTTCGCTCAGCGGCCTGGGCAACGACGAAGTCCAGGTGCGCGTGGTCGGTGGCGGCGTCGGTGGCATCACCGAGTCCGATGCCAACCTGGCGCTGGCTTCCAACGCGGTGCTGTTCGGCTTCAACGTGCGTGCCGACGCCGGTGCTCGCAAGATCGTCGAGGCCGAAGGCCTGGACATGCGTTACTACAACGTGATCTACGACATCATCGAAGACGTCAAGAAAGCCCTGACCGGCATGCTTGGCAGCGATGTTCGCGAGAACATCCTCGGTATCGCCGAAGTTCGCGACGTGTTCCGCTCGCCGAAATTCGGCGCGGTCGCCGGTTGCATGGTCACCGAGGGTCTGGTGCACCGCAATCGTCCGATCCGCGTACTGCGCGACGACGTGGTGATCTTCGAGGGCGAGCTGGAATCCCTGCGCCGCTTCAAGGACGACGTGTCCGAAGTGCGGGCCGGCATGGAGTGCGGTATCGCCGTGAAGAGCTACAACGACGTCAAGGTCGGCGACAAGATCGAAGTCTTCGAGAAGGTCCAGGTGGCGCGCAGCCTCTAAGCTGCTTCCGTCGCTCAACGCAACGCCCGGTTCGGCTCTGCCTGACCGGGCGTTTGCCGCTTATGAACCGGTCGGGTTTTTCTTCCGCCCGGTGTACAGGTAGTCAGAACATGGCCAAAGAATTCAGCCGTACCCAGCGTATCGGCGACCAGATGCAGCGAGAACTGGCGCTGCTCATCCAGCGTGAAATCAAGGACCCGCGCCTCGGCCTGGTGACCATCACCGCCGTCGAGGTCAGCCGCGATCTGTCCCACGCCAAGGTGTTCATCACCGTGATGGGGCAGGACGACGACAAGATCGCGTCGAACCTGAAAATTCTGCAGGACGCCGCCGGCTTCCTGCGCATGCACCTGGGCAAGGCAATGAAGCTGCGCACCGTGCCGCAGATGCATTTCCACTACGACGCCAGCATTCGTCGCGGCGTAGAGCTGTCGGCGCTGATCGAGCGTGCCGTGGCGGAAGACCGCAAGCACAGCGGCGAGTCCGAGGAGTAAGCCTTGGCTCAGGTGAAACGAATCCGCCGCAACGTCAGCGGAATCCTGGTGCTCGACAAGCCGCGGGGCTTCAGCTCCAACGCCGCGCTGCAGAAGGTCCGCTGGCTGCTCAATGCGGAGAAGGCCGGCCACACCGGCAGTCTCGACCCGTTGGCGACCGGCGTGCTGCCGCTGTGCTTCGGCGAGGCGACCAAGTTTTCCCAGTACCTGCTGGACGCCGACAAGGGCTACGAGACCGTCGCCCAGCTCGGCGTGACCACCACCACCGGCGATGCCGAGGGTGAAGTCACCCATCGGCAGGCGGTCGACGTCAGTCGCGAGGCGCTGGAAGCCGCGCTGCCGGGCTTCCGTGGGGATATCCAGCAGATTCCGCCGATGTACTCGGCGCTCAAGCGCGATGGCCAGCCGCTGTACAAGCTGGCGCGGGCGGGCGAAGTGGTGGAGCGCGAGGCGCGTTCTGTTACTATTGCGCGCCTGGAATTGCTCGACTTCGAGGCCGACAAGGCGCGTCTGGCGGTAGCCTGCAGCAAGGGCACCTACATTCGCACGCTGGTCGAGGACCTTGGTCAGCAACTGGGCTGCGGGGCGCATGTCGCCGAACTGCGCAGAACACAGGCCGGCCCCTACTCCCTGGCCCAGGCGATCAGCCTGGAAACCCTGGAACAGGTGCATGCCGAAGGCGGCGCCGAGGCACTGGACCAGTTCCTGTTGCCGTCGGACAGCGGCCTGGAGCATTGGCCGCTGATCCAGCTGTCGGAACACAGCGCCTACTACTGGCTGCACGGCCAGCCGGTTCGCGCCCCCGAGGCACCGAAGTTCGGCATGCTGCGGGTACAGGACCACAATGGCCGCTTCATCGGTATCGGTGAAGTGAGCGAAGACGGGCGCATCGCGCCGCGTCGACTGATTCGATCGGAGTGATCGATACCGCGTGCGGATTCGTCCGCGCGGGGCAACGAGGGTGGCTGTCAGCAGGCACGGTCATTCCTCTTTTAAAAACACGGGACCTGTCCCGGCCTGTTCACTCAAGGAGCCCTAATCATGGCACTGAGCGTTGAAGAAAAATCCCAGATCGTTAACGAGTACAAGCAAGCTGAAGGCGACACCGGTTCTCCGGAAGTGCAAGTTGCACTGCTGACCTTCAACATCAACAAGCTTCAGGATCACTTCAAGGCCAACGGCAAGGATCACCACTCGCGTCGTGGCCTGATCCGTATGGTCAACCAGCGCCGCAAGCTGCTGGATTACCTGAAGGGTAAGGACACCACTCGTTACAGCACCCTGATCGGTCGCCTGGGTCTGCGTCGCTAAGACGCTGCCTGAGCCGGAAGCTGGAAGTTTGCGACTGGAGGCCGGGTATGCCGGTTTCCGTTCACAGGCTTCCAGCTTTCTGGCTTTTTATCAGGACGGTTTTCGGGTCCGAATCCCGGCACTGCCCGCCTATTTCGCAAGAAGCGCAGTTTCCCCAAAGGCAACGAAGAGAAGGAAAACACCGTGAACCCGGTCATCAAGAAATTCCAGTTCGGTCAGTCGACCGTTACCCTCGAGACGGGTCGTATTGCCCGCCAAGCCTCCGGCGCTGTGCTGGTCACCGTCGATGAAGACGTCACCGTGCTGGTTACCGTGGTCGGCGCCAAGAGCGCCGATCCGAGCAAGGGCTTCTTCCCGCTGTCCGTGCACTACCAGGAAAAGACCTACGCCGCCGGCAAGATTCCCGGTGGTTTCTTCAAGCGTGAAGCACGTCCTTCGGAGAAGGAGACGCTCACCTCGCGCCTGATCGACCGTCCGATCCGTCCGCTGTTCCCGGAAGGCTTCATGAACGAAGTGCAGGTCATCTGCACCGTCGTTTCCACCAGCAAGAAGACCGATCCGGACATCGCTGCGATGATCGGCACCTCGGCCGCCCTGGCCATCTCCGGCATTCCCTTCGACGGCCCGATCGGCGCCGCTCGCGTGGCCTTCCACGAAAGCACCGGCTACCTGCTAAATCCGACCTACGAACAGCTCAAGGCCTCCAGCCTGGACATGGTCGTGGCCGGCACCAAGGATGCCGTGCTGATGGTCGAATCCGAAGCCAAGGAACTGACCGAAGACCAGATGCTGGGCGCCGTGCTGTTCGCCCACGAAGAATTCCAGGCCGTGATCAAGGCCGTTGGCGAACTGGCTGCCGAAGCCGGCAAGCCGACCTGGGACTGGCAGCCCAAGCCGGCCAACACCGGCCTGCTCGACGCCATCCGCAGCGAATTCGGCGAGGCCATCTCCCAGGCCTACACCATCACCCTCAAGCACGAACGCTATGACCGTCTCGGCGAACTGCGCGACCAGGTCGTCGCCAGGTTCTCCGGTGAGGAAGGCCAGCCGTCCGCCGGCGAAGTCAAGGACGCCTTCGGCGAGATCGAGTACCGCACCGTTCGCGAAAACATCGTCAACGGCAAACCGCGTATCGACGGTCGCGACACCCGCACCGTGCGTGGCCTGAACATCGAAGTCGGCGTGCTCGACAAGACTCACGGCTCGGCGCTCTTCACCCGTGGCGAAACCCAGGCACTGGTCGTTGCTACCCTCGGCACCGCCCGCGACGCGCAGCTGCTCGACACCCTGGAAGGGGAGAAGAAAGATCCCTTCATGCTGCACTACAACTTCCCGCCCTATTCGGTCGGCGAGTGTGGCCGCATGGGTGCCACCGGCCGTCGTGAGATCGGTCACGGTCGCCTGGCCCGTCGTGGCGTTGCCGCGATGCTGCCGAGCGCCGACGAGTTCCCCTACACCATCCGCGTGGTCTCGGAGATCACCGAATCCAACGGCTCCAGCTCGATGGCCTCGGTGTGTGGCGCGTCTCTCGCGCTGATGGATGCTGGTGTGCCGATGAAGGCGCCGGTCGCCGGTATCGCTATGGGCTTGGTCAAGGAAGGCGAGAGATTCGCCGTTCTGACCGACATCCTCGGCGACGAAGACCACCTGGGCGACATGGACTTCAAGGTGGCCGGTACCGCCAAGGGCGTCACCGCGCTGCAGATGGACATCAAGATCCAGGGCATCACCGAAGAGATCATGGAAATCGCGCTGAACCAGGCTCTGGAAGCGCGTCTGAACATCCTCGGCCAGATGAATCAGGTCATCGCCCAGTCGCGTACCGAGCTGTCGGCCAATGCGCCGACCATGATCGCGATGAAGATCGACCAGGACAAAATCCGCGATGTCATCGGCAAGGGTGGCGCGACCATCCGTGGTATCTGCGAAGAGACCAAGGCCTCGATCGACATCGAAGACGACGGCTCGATCAAGATCTTTGGCGAAACCAAGGACGCCGCCGAGGCTGCCAAGCAGCGCGTACTGGCGATCACCGCGGAAGCCGAGATCGGCAAGATCTACGTCGGCAAGGTAGAGCGCATCGTCGACTTCGGTGCCTTCGTCAACATCCTTCCGGGCAAGGACGGCCTGGTGCACATCTCGATGCTGAGCGATCAGCGCGTCGAGAAAGTCACCGACGTGCTGAAGGAAGGCCAGGAAGTCGAAGTGCTGGTACTGGACGTCGATAACCGCGGCCGCATCAAGCTGTCGATCAAGGACGTCGCCGCTGCCAAGGCATCGGGCGTCTGATCGATCAGGCGACAGGAAAAGGGGCCCTTCGGGGCCCTTTTTCGTTTTCGGCACCAGGCGAAGGCGCCCCGAAAAACAGTGCAAATTGCATGTGGAAAATTTCGCCGACTTGCAAAGTGCAAGGAGGCCGCTTCGTTGTCGTTTTTCAAGTGCCTGAATTTATTGGATTTATGTTTGTCTAGAAGATGGCACAGCGCTTGCGCTGTTATACGTGGACTGCGGCGGGACATAGCTGCAGGCACTATCAGAAAAACAGGAGTACATCCGCATGAAACAGCCTTTCACCAAGTGGACTTTTGCCGCTGTCGCCGCCACTGCTCTGAGCCTGCCCCTGGCCAATGCCGCGTTTGCTGCTACCCCCGTTCAGTCTCAGCCGCAAATGCTGGCCGCCAACGAGAAAGTCGATCAGGCCGAAGAAGCGGTTTCTGATACCTGGATCACCAGCAAGGTCAAATCCAGCTTCCTCGCCGATGACAGCATCAGCGGCCTGGACATCAAAGTAGAAACCAACAAGGGTGTGGTTTCGCTCTCCGGCGTAGTGCCGAGCGATGCCGAGCGTGACCTTGCCGTGCAGAAAGCCAAGACAATCAAAGGTGTCAAAGCTGTCTCCGCAGACGGCCTGAAGTCCACCGAGTAACACGCCGCGTGCCGACCGCTGCAGCCAGGATGGCGCTGCCTGAATCCGGAGGATTGCGGTCACAGTCAGCCCGCTCATAGCGAGGACTGTCGCAGGGAAGACCGCTCAGGATGAGCGACAGGAACGCAGTCCGCTGCTGACCGACAGGAAGTACAAAGCCCCGCCCGGACAACCGGGCGGGGCTTTTTTATGCGCTATACAGGCTTGAACGTGCGCGCCGCTTTCTATCGTGGGTTTGCCCTTGAGCGCCGCCGGGAAACACCGCGCTATTTGGTGCGCACGGCGCACCCTACCGTCCCCGGCACCGCATCACCGTAGGGTGCGCCACGCGCACCAACAGTCCGCACGGCGTCCCCGCGCGCGTGGCATCTGATGACTTTCGTGTCGGCTGGCGCGCCTAGTTGCGCTTGCTGTCGACGTTGACCAGCCGGTTGCCCTCGAAGCGCAGGTAGTAATACATGCCGTTGCGCGGGCCGTAGAGCCACTCCTCCACCTGCACCTCGTTGCGATAGCCGTAGTCGTCGGTGCGTTCGCGGTAGCCGAGGAAGTCGCGGCTGACCGGATCGCCGCATTTGCCCGCCACCTCCGCCATGTGATCGTCCGTCGTGACCAGCGCATTACCGCAGCGAAACGACGAGGACGCCTGGGTCTGGGCGGCCAGGGGAAGCAGGCAGAGAAGGGCGAGAAGACGGTAGGTCACGATGGGTGGCTGCTGGATGAGGAGCGGCCAGCCTACACCCGAGGCTGGCGCGCTGTCAGGGGCGCCGCGATTCAATTCGTATCAGCCGGTTTCCCTCGAAGCGGAGGATGTAGAGCATCCCGTTGTTGGGGCCGTAGATCCACTCTTCGATCTTCAGGTCGGCGCGCGAATAGCCATCGGTGAAGCCGACCAGATCGCGTTCCCGGGGTGCGCCGCACTTGTTCTCCACCTCGAAGGCGCGATCGCCCACGCTGACCAGGTTGCTACCGCAGCGCATGCTGTCGGCGGCCATGCCCGTCGAGGCCACCACGCCCAGCAGCGCACCGATGGCCCAGCGGCTCATCCTGCATCCAGGTGCAGAGCGGTGGGCACCGGACCGCTTCCTTCGCCCTGGATCAGGCTGACGTCGAGCAGGTAGATGCGCTGATCCTCCAGGCCGCCGCGTTGCACCAGGTAATCCTTGATGTTCGCGGCGCGGTCCTGGGCCAGCTTGCGCGAGAGCAGGCTGGTCGGGCGCTGTACCCAGGAGCCGATCACTGCCTCGCGCATCTTCGCCACGCGCTGTTCGCGGTCGAGCTCTTTCCACTCCGCCGGCGGCTGCTGCTTGAGCCGATCGCGGTAGATGCCTTCTAGCAGCGCGGGCTTGTCATCGTCCTCCACCACCAGCTCGTCGGCGCTGGCCGGCACCTTGTCGCCGCGCCGCTGCAGCATGCGGTACCTGACGGTGCGGTACTCACGCTCCAGGCGCTGCTCGGCCA
>NZ_DJTK01000058.1:0-65681 GCF_002438225.1 Pseudomonas sp. UBA6310
AACACCATCGTGATCAAGCCCAGCGAGGAAACCCCGATCAACTGCTTCGAGTTCGCCCGCCTGGTGGCCGAAACCGATTTGCCTGCCGGGGTGTTCAACGTGGTCAGCGGCACCGGCGCCGGCGTGGGGCATGCCCTCACCAGCCATCCCGGCGTCGACCTGATCAGCTTCACCGGCAGCGTCGCCACCGGCTCGCGGATCATGGCCGCCGCCGCGCCGAACATCACCAAGCTCAACCTGGAACTCGGCGGCAAGGCGCCGGCCATCGTGCTGGCCGATGCCGACCTCGAACTGGCCGTGAAGGCGATCACCGCCTCGCGGGTGATCAACACGGGGCAGGTGTGCAACTGCGCCGAGCGGGTTTACGTCGAGCGCAAGGTGGCCGACCAGTTCATCGACAAGCTGGCCAGCGCTATGGCCGCCACCAAGTACGGCGACCCGTCCACCGACGCCGACCTGGACATGGGCCCGCTGGTCAACCAGATCGGCCTCGACAAGGTCGCGCAGATGGTCAAGACCGCCAGCAGCCAGGGCGCGCAGATCGTCACCGGTGGCGCCGTGGCCGATTTGGGCAAGGGCTTCCACTACCAACCGACGGTGCTGGCGGGCTGCAAGTCCGACATGGAGATCATGCGCAAGGAAATCTTCGGCCCGGTGTTGCCGGTGCAGATCATCGATGACCTGGATGAAGCCATCGCCTTGTCCAACGACTGCGAATACGGCCTGACGTCATCGATCTACACCCGCAGCCTCGGCGCGGCGATGAAGGCCTGCGCCGAGATCGACTTCGGCGAGACCTACATCAACCGCGAGAACTTCGAGGCCATGCAGGGCTTCCATGCCGGCGTGCGCAAATCCGGCATCGGCGGCGCGGACGGCAAGCACGGCCTCTACGAGTTCACCCACACCCACGTCGTCTACATCCAGAACTGACGAAGGACGGTTCCTCCTCGCATTGCCAGCCCTCTCTCCCTCGGGGGAGAGGGCCGGGGAGAGGGTGAATACCTACATCTGACTAACTTCCTCAGCCCAGCGCATTCGGCGGCACGATGCCGTGCTTCTTCATCTTGCGGTAAAGCGTCGAGCGGGAGATGCCGAACTGATCGGACGCCGCCGTGACGTTCCACTTGTGCTGGCGCAGCGCGTCCAGCAGCGCCTGGCCTTCGACATCGCCGATGCGTGCCTGGAGGCTGCCCCCGGCGACACCTTCGGGCGTCTGCAACAGAGGCAACGTCCGCGTCGCGCGCGTCAGCTCCGCCGGCAGGCAGTCCATGCCGATACAGCCGTTTTCCGCCAGCGCCACGGCGTAGCGCAGGGTGTTGAGCAACTGACGGATGTTCCCCGGCCACGGGCACGCCAGCAGCGCCTCCAGCGCCTGGGGTTGCAGGTAGGCGCCTTGCTGCTCCGCCCCCAGCAGCGTGCGGATCAGCCAGGCCTTGTCGCTGCGTTCACGCAGGGCCGGCAGGTGGACCACGGCGGCACCGAGTCGGTAGTAGAGGTCTTCGCGGAAGCTCTTGGTCTGGATCATCGCCTGCAGGTCCTGGTGTGTCGCGGAGATCACCTGGACGTCCAGCGGTACCGGCTCCTCGGCGCCGAGGGCGAAGATTTCCCGCTCGGCCAGCACCCGCAACAGGCGCGTCTGCAGGTGCGCCGGCATGTCGCCGATCTCGTCGAGAAAGAGGGTGCCGCCGTTGGCCAGCTCCAGCTTGCCCTTCATGCCCTTGCGGTTGGCGCCGGTGAAGCTGCCACTGCGGTAGCCGAACAGTTCGCTCTCGATCAGGGTTTCCGGAATCGCCGCGCAATTGAGCGCGACGAATGGCCCGCGCGCGCGCCGGCTGGCGGCGTGGATGGCGCGGGCGAAGGCTTCCTTGCCGGTGCCGGTTTCGCCCTCCAGAAGAATCGGCAACCCCTTGTCCAGCAGCTTGCGCAGGCGCTGCACGCTGGCCTGCAGACCGGCGTCGCGACCGCTGAGCTGCTCGAGATCGGGCGAGGCGGGCTTCGAGCGGTTCGGCTCGCCGTTCGGTGCGACGTAGGAACCGGCCGGGCGCGTAGCCGCGGGTGCGCCGGCCGGGATGCGCAGCGCGACTTCGATCAGCGCTTCCTCGTCGAGGGTACGCAGCATCAGGCTGCGCGCGCCGCCCTTGCTGAGGTCGAGCAACTCGTCGACCCGTAGCGGCAGCAGGCTGTCGATGGCCCGGCCGATCAACTGGCGGCCCTTCTGGTGGGCAACGAAGGCGGCATGGTTGGCGCCGACGACGTTGCCGCCTTCGTCCAGCGCCAGCAGTTGCTCGCTGGCCAGGTCGCTGATCTCGTCGCGCGGTTTCAGCGCGAGGGTCAGACAGTCGCGATAGCTGTGGCGGAAGTAGGCGTTCTCGATCATCCGCGCATACATGACCACCAGTTGCAGGGTCAGGTGCTGGGCTTCCTTGGGGCCGTCCATGTCCAGGCAGGAGGCATTCAGGCAGCCCTTGAGTTTGCCCAGCGGGTCGAAGATCGGCGAGACCGAGCAACTCATCCGCGCGTTGGCCGCCAGGAAGTGTTCCTCGCGGTGGATGGTCAGCGCGTGCTGCGACACCAGCGAGGTGCCGATGCCATTGGTGCCGACCACCGATTCGTCCCAACGCGCGCCGATGATCAGCCCGGACTGGGTGTAGGGATCGCGTTGCGCAGGCAGGCGCGAATCCAGGGTGATGCCGTTCTCGTCACTGAGCAGCACGGCGAAGCCGGCCTGGGCGACGCGTTTGGACAGGCCGGTGACGCCTTGCCCGGCGATCGCCAGGTATTCCTGGTTGAGCTCCTGGTGGCGACGGATCTCGGCGGCGGTGAGGATGACCTTCTCGTTGCGCCCCCGCGGGTTGAGGCCGTGCTGAACGATGCTGCGGTGCCAGGATTGGGCGATCACGCCCTCCGGACGTACCGAGCGCTCGGCGAAATGATCGAGGATGAAACGGTTCAGGTCCTGACTGCCCGGATGGGCCAACGGCGAAGGGTTCATGGCGACTCCAACTGCTGGCGCTCGGTCCACGCATCGGCGGACGAGCTGTCCTGTTCTTGTTGTTGCGACACAAGGTGCCCGGTACTTCCTCAGCCTAACTCTACAGGCAGCCCTCGACCATTCCGCCTGCCCATTGGTCGGGTTCCCCCGCCAACCGCGCCTTCCAGGGTGCGACACCTGTCGCACGCCTGCACCACTGCACGCCATCGCCTCATTGGGAACGGGGTGCGGCAATCAGGCCGTTTTGTTGCCTGACATCAGTGTCGGTGGACATCGGCGGGAGTAGCTTCGGTGCGGCATACAAACACAGTCCTGCGAAAAGCGCAGGAGGAGCACCCTGATGAGCAGCACGTTCTTCATCCCCGCGGTAAACATGATGGGCAGTGGCAGTCTCGAAGAGGCCATGCTGGCCATCCGCAACTTCGGATTCCGTCACGCTCTTATCGTCACCGATGCAGGTCTCGCCAAGGCCGGCGTGGCCGACAAGGTCGCCGCGCTGTTGTCGGCGCAGGACATCCAATCCAGCCTGTTCGATGGCGCGCAGCCCAACCCCACCGTCGGCAACGTCGAGAAGGGCCTGGCCCTGCTGCAGCAGAAAGGCTGTGACTTCGTCATCTCCCTCGGTGGCGGCTCGCCCCACGACTGCGCCAAGGGCATCGCCCTGTGCGCCAGCAACGGCGGCAAGATCGCCGACTACGAGGGCGTCGATCAGTCGGCGAAGCCGCAGCTGCCGCTGGTTGCGATCAACACCACCGCCGGCACCGCCAGCGAGATGACCCGTTTCTGCATCATCACCGACGAAAGCCGCCACGTGAAAATGGCCATCGTCGACCGCAACGTGACCCCGATCCTCTCGGTCAACGACCCGTCGCTGATGGTCGGCATGCCGGCCGGGCTGACCGCCGCCACCGGCATGGACGCCCTGACCCATGCGGTCGAGGCCTACGTTTCCATCGCCGCGACGCCGATCACCGATGCCTGTGCCCTGAAAGCGGTGACGCTGATCTCGCAGAACCTGCGCCAGGCGGTGAACGACGGCAAGAACATGGAGGCGCGCGAGGCGATGGCCTACGCACAATTCCTCGCCGGCATGGCGTTCAATAACGCCTCGCTGGGCTACGTGCACGCCATGGCGCACCAGCTCGGCGGTTTCTACGACCTGCCGCACGGCGTGTGCAACGCGGTGTTGCTGCCGCACGTGGAAAGCTTCAACGCCGCCGTCTGTCCGCAGCGTCTGGCCGATGTGGCGCAGGCCATGGGCGTCGACGTGCAGGGTCTGGACGCCGAGGCCGGCGCCGCGGCCTGCATCGCGGCGATTCGCGCGCTGTCGGCGGACGTCAACATCCCCGCCGGCCTGATCGCCCTCGGTGCCAAGGCCGAGGACATCCCGGTCCTCGCCGCCAATGCGCTGAAGGATGCCTGCGGTCTGACCAACCCGCGTCCGGCCAGCCAGGAGCAGATCGAGGCGATCTTCCACGCCGCGCTGTAAGCCTGTCGCACGACCAAAACGCGGCCCAGGCCGCGTTTTTTTTGCATGCGATTCCCTGCAGAGTCCCGTCGTCGAACAGCTGTCGCAGCTCTGCGGCAGTTGTTACCGGCGGGCACTACCGAAGCAGGGCGCTGTCTGCTTCCAAAGTACCATTTCGCTTTTTGCGAAATGGCGCGAACGTGGGGTACCGGAGTTTTTCCGGCCCATAAATCCAAGAGAGGAAACGCCATGTGGACTAAGCCCGAGTACACCGACCTGCGCATTGGCTTCGAAGTGACCATGTACTTCGCCAACCGCTGATCCGTTCCGCCCCGGCCCTGCCGGGGCTTCCTGCCAGGGCTCCCCATGCATATCCAGATTCTCGGTTCCGCGGCGGGCGGTGGCTTTCCGCAGTGGAACTGCAATTGCCGCAACTGCCGCGGCTTGCGCGAAGGCACCCTGAACGCCCGCGCCCGCACCCAGTCCTCCATCGCCCTGTCCGACAACGGCGTCGACTGGATCCTGTGCAATGCATCCCCCGACATCCGTGCCCAACTCGAAGCCTTTCCCGTGCTGCAGCCGGCGCGCAAGTCGCGTGACACGGCGATCGGCGCGATCATCCTGCTGGACAGCCAGATCGACCACACCACCGGGCTGCTCAGCCTGCGTGAAGGCTGCCCGCATGAAGTCTGGTGCACGGAGATGGTCCACCAGGACCTGACCACCGGCTTTCCGCTGTTCAACATGCTCGAACACTGGAACGGCGGCCTGCGCTGGAACCCCATCGGTCTGGAAGGCAGCTTCGTCATTCCGGTGTGCCCCGGCCTGCGTTTCACCCCGATTCCCCTGCGCAGCGCGGCGCCGCCGTATTCGCCGCATCGCCACGACCCGCACCCGGGCGACAACCTCGGCCTGCTGGTGGAGGACCTGAACGGCGGCGGTACGCTGTTCTATGCGCCAGGGCTTGGCCAGGTCAGCGACGCGTTGCGCCAGACCATGGCCCGCGCCGACTGTTTGCTGGTGGACGGCACGCTGTGGCGCGATGACGAGATGCGCGTCTGCGAGGTCGGCGACAAGCTCGGCAGCGAGATGGGCCATCTGCCGCAGAGCGGGGCGGGCGGCATGCTCGAACTGCTCGACGGACTGGCCGCGCCGCGCAAGGTGCTCATTCACATCAACAACACCAATCCGATCCTCGACGAGGACTCCGCCGAGCGCGCGCAACTGGCTGCCCACGGCGTGGAAGTCGCGTTCGACGGAATGAGCATCACCCTGTAGGTGCGCGCCGCGCGCCGTCGTATGAACAGTGCCGCCAACGCTGCGCCCGCGCAGCCCGGGAGAGCGGCGTCGCCACGGAGTGCTTCGATGTCCATGACTGCCATGACCCCCGCCGAATTCGAGCAGGCGCTGCGCGCCAAGGGCGCCTACTACCACATTCATCATCCCTACCATCGGGCGATGTACGAGGGGCGTTCCAGCCGCGAGCAGATCCAGGGTTGGGTCGCCAACCGCTTCTACTACCAGGTGAACATTCCGCTCAAGGACGCCGCGATCATGGCCAACTGCCCGGATCGCGACACCCGTCGCGAATGGGTGCAGCGCATCCTCGATCACGATGGCGCGCCCGGCGAGGAGGGCGGCATCGAAGCCTGGCTGCGCCTTGGCGAAGCGGTGGGGCTGGATCGCGAGCAGATTCTCTCGCAGGAGCTGGTACTGCCGGGCGTGCGCTTCGCGGTGGATGCCTACGTCAACTTCGCCCGCCGCGCGAACTGGCAGGAAGCGGCGAGCAGTTCGCTGACCGAGCTGTTCGCGCCGCAGATCCACCAGTCGCGGCTGGACAGCTGGCCGCAGCACTACCCGTGGATCGACCCCGCCGGTTACGACTACTTCCGCAATCGTCTGAGCCAGGCGCGGCGCGACGTCGAGCACGGTCTGCGGATCACCCTGGCGCACTACACCACGGCCGAGTCGCAACAACGCATGCTGGATATCCTCCAGTTCAAGCTGGACATCCTCTGGAGCATGCTCGACGCCATGAGCATGGCCTATGAGCTGGAGCGCCCGCCGTACCATACGGTCACCGGCGAGCGGGTCTGGCACAAGGGGATCGCGCTATGAGGCGTCGAACCGTAGGGTGCGCCATGCGCACCAGCCTCCCCGTCGGTATATCTCGTGGTGCGCACGGCGCACCCTACGGGTTGTGCTCATGACCTCCCTCGCGCGAGTACCGGCGCTGCGCCGCGGCTATCGCTTCCAGTTCGAGCCGGCGCAGGACGCCCACGTGCTGCTCTATCCGGAGGGGATGATCAAGCTCAACGGCAGCGCCGCGGAAATCCTCAAACAGGTGGATGGCCAGCGCGACACTGCCGCCATCGTCGCCGCGCTGAGCGCGCAGTTCCCCGATGCGCCTGACCTGGCGCCGGATGTTCTCGAATTCCTGGATATCGCCCATGCAAAGCACTGGATCGAGTTTCGCTAAGCCGGGCCACACGCCCGGGCCGCCGCTCTGGTTGCTGGCCGAGCTGACCTACCGTTGTCCGTTGCAGTGTCCGTACTGCTCCAACCCGCTGGACTTCGCCCAGCAGAGCGCCGAGCTGAGCACGGCGGAGTGGATCGAGGTGTTTCGCCAGGCGCGCGAGCTGGGTGCGGCGCAACTGGGCTTTTCCGGCGGCGAACCGCTGGTGCGCCAGGACCTTGCCGAGCTGATCAAGGCGGCGCGCGACCTGGGCTACTACACCAACCTGATCACCTCCGGCATCGGCCTGACCGAAAAACGCATCGCCAGCTTCAGCGAGGCGGGGCTGGACCATATCCAGATCAGCTTCCAGGCCGCCGACGAAGAGGTGAACAATCTGCTCGCAGGCTCGAGGAAGGCGTTCGCCCACAAGCTGGAAATGGCCCGCGCGGTGAAGGCCCACGGCTATCCGATGGTGCTGAACTTCGTCACCCACCGGCACAACATCGACCGCATCGAGCGGATCATCGAGCTGTGCATCGAGCTGGAAGCGGACTTCGTCGAACTCGCCACCTGCCAGTTCTACGGCTGGGCCGAGCTCAACCGCGCAGGGCTCTTGCCGACCCGCGAGCAGCTGCAGCGCGCCGAGCGCATCACCCACCAGTGGCGCGACAAGCTCGAAGCGCAGAACCACCCGTGCAAGCTGATCTTCGTCACCCCGGACTATTACGAGGAGCGCCCCAAGGCCTGCATGAACGGTTGGGGCAACCTGTTCCTCGACATCACCCCGGACGGCACCGCGCTGCCGTGCCACAGCGCGCGGCAACTGCCGGTGCAGTTTCCCAACGTGCGCGAGCACAGCCTGGCGCACATCTGGCACGACTCGTTCGGCTTCAACCGCTTTCGTGGCGATGACTGGATGCGCGAGCCGTGCCGCTCCTGCGACGAGAAGGGCAAGGATTTCGGCGGCTGTCGCTGCCAGGCGTTCATGCTCACCGGTGACGCGGCCAACGCCGACCCGGTGTGCAGCAAGTCCGCACAGCATGGCCTGATCCTCGACGCGCGCCGCGAGGCCGAAGAAGCCGCGCTCGGCATGGACCAGCTGCAATTTCGCAACGAGCGCGCCTCACGCCTCATCGCCAAGGCCTGACGGTCGCTTGCCCGTGTCCCGCGTGAGCACCGCCCACAGCTACGGATTCTGGCCCAGCCGCTGGAGCGCCGGGAACGCCGCCGCGGCCAGCCGCGATTTTGCCGAACTGCGCGCCGGACATGGTGGCGTGCTGTGGATCGAGTTCGACCCCTCGGATGCGCGCAGCACCCTGTGGTTTCACCGCGCCGGCGAGCGCCGTTGCCTGTCGCCGGCCGGCGTTTCGCTGCGCAGCCGGGTTTATGAATACGGTGGCGGCGCGTTCTGCGTGACCCGCGACGGCGTCGCCTTCGTCGGCGAGGCGGATCAGCAGGTCTATCGGCAGGCCCTGGACGGCGATCCCCAGGCGCTCACCGACTGCGCCGCGCGCCGCTATGGCGATCTGCAGCACGATGCGTTCGGCGATGCGATATTCGCCGTCGAGGAAGAGCACGGCGATGCGGGCGTGCGGCACCGGATCGTCTCCCTGTCGTTGCGCGATGGTGCCCGCGAGGTCGTCATCGAAGGGGCGGATTTCTACGCCGCGCCCACGCTTCGCGCCGATGGCTGTCGGCTCGCCTGGATCGAATGGAACCGCCCGGAGCAACCCTGGACCGCCACCCGGCTGTGCGTCGCCGAGCGCGACGCGGACGGGCGCTGGGGCAGCCCGCGCTGTCTGGCCGGTGCGGAGGGTGGCACATCGCTGCAGCAGCCGCGCTTCGCCCAGGAGGGTCGCCTGCATTGCCTGAGCGATGTCGGCGGCTGGTGGCAGCCGTGGGTGGAGCAGGGTGGCCAGTGGCAACGGCTGGACGACAGGGCGATCGCACAGTCGGACCATGCCGCCGCACCCTGGCAATTGGGCGCCTGTAGCTACCTGCCACTGGCGAGCGGCCTGCTGCTGAGTCGTTTCGAGGACGGTTTCGGCGTGCTGGCCGAGGCCACGTCCGCCGGCGAACGACGTCTCGCCGAGGCATTCAGCCGCTTCCGCCAGGTCGCCGCGGATGACCGGCATTTCTATGCGATTGCCGCCTCGGCCGAGTGCAGCAGCGCGATCCTCGCCATCGAGCGGACCAGCGGCGCGGTCAGTGTGCTCGCCGGCGGCGACGTCGCGCTGGGCGAGGGCGACCTGTCGCGTCCCGAGGCGCTGCGTTTCGCCAGCGGCGATGGCGAGGCGCACGCGTTCTTCTATCCGCCGCGCAACGCCGACTGCCGCGCCATCGACGACGAAAAGCCACCGCTGGTGGTGTTCCTCCATGGCGGCCCGACGTCGGCGTGCTACCCGGTGTTCGATCCGCGCATCCAGTTTTGGACCCAGCGTGGTTTCGCCGTCACCGATCTCAACTACCGCGGCAGCAGCGGCTTCGGCCGCGACTATCGCAACAGCCTGAGGACGCAGTGGGGCAGCAGCGACGTGCAGGACGCCTGCAGCCTGCTGCAGCATCTGGCGCAGCGTGGCCTCGTCGACGCGCGCCGTGCCTTCATTCGCGGCGGCAGCGCGGGCGGCTACACGGCGCTCTGCGCGCTGGCGTTCGCCGATGTCTTCCGCGGCGGCGCCAGCCTCTATGGCGTCAGCGATCCGCTGGCGCTGGGCCGGGTGACACACAAGTTCGAGGCCGACTATCTGGACTGGCTGATCGGCGATCCGCAGCGCGATGCCGAGCGTTATGCGGCGCGTACGCCGTTGCTGCACGCGCAGCGGATCAGCGCACCGGTGATCTTCTTCCAGGGTGGACGCGATGCAGTGGTGCTGCCCGCGCAGACCGAGGCGATGGTCGAGGCGTTGCGACGCAACGGCATTGCCGTCGAGTACCACCTGTATCCCGACGAGCGTCACGGCTTTCGCCAGGCCGCGCACCTGGCCGAGGTGCTGGAGTGCGAGTGGCGCTTCTACCAGGCGCTGCTCTGATGGGCGCCGTTTGTCCTTGGTGAACGCGGGCATCACCGATATGCTCAGCGCCATCTTTTTCCAGTGCCGCCTTCCGATGCCCACACTGAAACGTCTGCTTCCCCTGGCCCTGCTCGTGCTGCTGTCCGCCTGCTCGAGCGAGCCGGTTCTTTCGCCGATCACCTCGCGTCTTCCCGAGCGGGTCGAGCTGAGCGATGTGCCGTTCTTCCCGCAGAACGCCTTCCAGAGCGCTCCGGCGGCGATGGCCAGCATGCTCCTGCAGCGCGGCGTGAACACCGACCCCGGCCTGCTCAAGGACCGCGTCTACATCGTCGGTCGCGACGACATGCGGCCGGCGCTGGTCGCCACCGCCGAGGCCCACGACATGCTGGTCTATCCGTTGCAGCCGACGATGGACGCGCTGCTCGGCGAGGTGGCGGCGGGCAACCCGGTTCTGGTGCTGCAGAACATCGGCATGGACATGTGGCCGGAATGGCATTACGCGGTGGTGGTCGGCTACGACCTGCACAAGCAGACGCTGACGCTGCGCTCCGGCGGTTCGCGCCGGCTGCAAAGCGACTTCGCGGCGTTCGAGAAGACCTGGAAAAGCAGCGAGCGCTGGGCCGTGCTGACGCTGCCCGCCAGCCTGTTGCCGGCCAGTGCACAGCGCCCTGTCTGGCTCAAGGCCGCGGCAGAGCTGAAGGAGGCCGGCCGTGCCGACGCCGCGCAGCGCGCCTACCGCACGGCGGCCGAACGCTGGCCGACGCAAACGACCGCGCAGTGACGAAAAAACGGGGCTTGCGAGCCCCGTTTTTCATTCGCCTTCAGAGGCCGAAATTGTCGCGCAGCGTGTAATACCAGGCGCCCAGCGCGCTGAACGGCACCTGCAACAGCCGACCGCCGGGGAAGGGGTAGTGCGGCAGCCCGGCGAAGGCATCGAAGCGTTCGGCCTGGCCGCGCAGCGCTTCGGCCAGGACCTTGCCGGCCAGGTGCGTGTAGGTCACGCCATGCCCGCTGCAGCCCTGGGAGTAGTAGATGTTGTCGCCCAACCGGCCGACCTGTGGCAGGCGCGAGAGGGTGAGCAGGAAGTTACCGGTCCAGGCGAAGTCGATCTTCACGTCTTTGAGCTGCGGGAAGGTCTTGAGCATCTTCGGCCGGATGATCGCCTCGATGTTCGCCGGGTCGCGGGCGCCGTAGACCACGCCACCGCCGTAGATCAGCCGACGATCGCCGGAGAGGCGGTAGTAGTCCAGCAGGTAATTGCAGTCCTCCACGCAGTAATCCTGGAGCAGCAGCGAGCGCGCCAGGTCCTCGGACAGCGGCTCGGTGGTGATCACCTGGGTCCCGCAGGGCATCGACTTCGCTGCCAGCTCCGGGATCAGGTTGCCCAGGTAGGCGTTGCCGGCGACCACGACGAACTTCGCCCGTACACGACCCCGAGGCGTGTGCACGACCGGATTGGCGCCGCGCTCGATGCGTGTGGCGGGTGATTGCTCGTGGATAGTGCCGCCAAGGGATTCCACCGCCGCGGCTTCGCCAAGCGCGAGGTTCAACGGGTGGATATGCCCGCCGCTCATGTCCAGCAAGCCGCCGAGGTAGTTGTCGCTGGCCACCACGTCGCGCATGCCCTGACGGTCGAGCAGTTTCAGTTGGCTATGGCCATATCGCTCCCAGAGCGCCTTTTGCGACTCCAGATGACCCATCTGCTTGGCGCTCAGCGCGGCGAAGACGCCGCCGTCCTTGAGGTCGCAGGCGATGCCGTAGGTGGCGATCCGCTCCCTGATGATGCGCCCGCCCTCGAATGCCATCTCGCCGAGCAGCCGCGCCTGCTGTGCGGGCAGCGTGCGCTCGATGACGTCGATGTCGCGGCTGTAGCTGTTGACGATCTGCCCGCCGTTGCGCCCGGACGCGCCGAAGCCCACTTTCGCCGCTTCCAGTACGGTCACGCGGAAACCGTTCTCCAGGAGGAACAGGGCTGTCGACAGGCCGGTATAGCCGGCGCCGATGACGCACACGTCGGTTTGCACCTCGCCGTCCAGCGCCGGGCGCGGCGGCACCGGGTTGGCGGAGGCGGCGTAATAGGACTGCGGGTAGGCTGTGTGCGACATATTGGAGTCTCTGTTCTTTATTTTTTACGGATGCGGCGATGCTAACCGAGAAGCTCACTCCGCCGCCAGCGCTGTTCATTCCTTGGCCAGATTTTAAAAAACACGTTTTTTCAGCACGTTAGCGAAAAAATAGTTGACACCCCGGCGCCGCTCCGTAAAATGCGCGGCCAATGCAGGCACATAGCTCAGTTGGTTAGAGCACCACCTTGACATGGTGGGGGTCGTTGGTTCGAATCCAATTGTGCCTACCAAACAGAACCCGTACTGCACGGGGCTTAGAAGGCGATCCGAAAGGATCGCCTTTTTTGTTTTGGGCAATCATTGGGAATAGATTGGGAAAACGCACCACCCGATCTACAGCTTTAACCCCGCCTGAACCCTCGTGAAATGGGCCTCCTGCTTCACGTGCCCTCCCTGGTAATAAGCGGTCATTTCCCCGTCAGCGTGACCCATCAGCGCCTGCACATACTCCAGCGGATACCCCTGCTGTTCGTAGAGCCAGGCACCGAGCGCGCGGAGTTCATGCACGGTCGGTCGCGCTCGTGGGTCCTCGATTTGGTCGTAGGCATGAGCCGCGTCGCGGGCTTTCCGAAACTCGTTCGTCAGGTAGTTTTCGGTAATTGCTGACCAATGCTGCTTCGCGTCGATCTGCTCGCGGCGGCGCGCCATAGGCCGGTAGCGGAGTAGGGTGGGGCCGGCGATCGGGTCCGCCAAACATTCCTGGACTACAGCGCGCAGGTCAGGACCCATTTCAATTTCAAGGTGGATAGGATTCTCGTAGCCGGAGGTTTTCCCAGGGCTGACTCTGATGATGCCTTCCGCCATATCGACAGCGGTCCGCTGCCACGTCACCAAGTCCTCGCGCCGCTGCAGGCTGAGCAGGGCCAGGCGGATCGCGCGCCGCAGCCAGTCCGGTGTTGTGTCCGCGGAGAGCATCTTCTGCACGCCCTCCAGGGTGTGGCGCTGGCGTTTCTTCTCGGCCTCCTTCTTCTTCAGCGTCATATCGGCGACGTTGCGCTCGGCCAACCCCTTGGCGACGGCGAAATCCCAGACCTGGATCAGCAACCCGCGGTGCTTGGTGTAGGCGTTGTTCGTGAACTGGTCGAGGTAGTCTGCCATGGCGAGCACGTCGATCTGCCCGACCAATTTCCCGCTGAAGTCGGCGCGGTAGCGCTCCAGCTTGATGCGCACCTCTTTCGCCGTCGACTCCGCGAGCCCGCGAGAGGGCAGCCACTCCAGCTCGAAGCGCTGGAGGAGGCGCTTTACGGTGGGCGCCTCTTCTCCGGTGATCAGCGCTAGCAGTGCACCGTCGTCGGCCATGAGCGGCGCCAGCTTCGCGTTGGCCGCTCTGGCGAGTTTGATTGCCTCGGCCAATGGCTTATTGACGCTGGTCTTCTTGCCGGTGATGGGGTTGCGGTACTGCCAGTAGCGCCCGTTGGGGTACAGGTTGGGCGGGAGATCGCGATTTTTTGCATTGCGGCGGCGCGGCGGCATGTCAATGCTCCAGCATTCGGGCCAGAAGCGGATCGCTGCTGCCCAGCAGGGCGGCCTGCAAATCCACGAAGTACACGCCGCCTCGGATTTCCCCTTCCAACTCACCTTCCTCGATCCACTTCTTCAACTGCTGCAGACTCGGTTTTCCGCCGGCGTACCGAAGTTTGCGGTACTCGCTGGCCTCCATAAGGCGAGGCAGTTGCACCGTCATCTGTGAAATGACCCTGGCCATGCTCATTCTCCTTTGCGCGCCTGCCTTCCGGCGCTGGCGATGAACTCGGTGATTTCGGCGCCCAGCTTCTGGCCGCCGATGCTGGCGTGCACGCTGACGTAGCGATTCGCGCGTTTGAGCAGGGCGAGGGCGGCCGGCAGCGGGTCGGGCGGGTCGAGGTCGAGCCACTCGACCACCTCGAACTCATCCGGCTTCAGGCCGAGGCGCTGGCCGTCTGGGAGAACTGCAGCGACCGCACCGTGGCGGTTGGTCCAGACCGGGATCAGCGCCTCTGCCGGCGCTTCGGGGATCGGTTTGCCTTGGTCTAGATAGGCCAGACCGATCCCCGGCATCGGGTCCGGGGTTACGTGGCGGAGCATGCGCACGGTCTTCGGCACGCGGCGGCCGAAGGGGTAGTTGGCGCTCTGCTGGTGCAGGGCCGGGCAGTCGATGATGTCGTCGCTCATCAGTCGTTCTCCAGCAGTTTCTGGGCGTGCTCGACCAGGCGTTTGCCGTTCGGCAGCAGCATGTGGGGCATGAAGACTTCCTCGAGCGTCATGAGCTGGCACTCGACCATGGTGACCTGGGCCTTCACCCAGTCGCGGAGCACCGAGCACACAGCGATCTGCGCGATCTCCATCGCTCGCTCGCGATACTCCGCCTGGGTGGAGCGCATGCGGGAAGTGTGCGGGTGCTCGCGCAGCCAAGTGGTGGCGTAGCCGCCCCAGTTCGCCGGCACCTGCACCGTTCGGCCGTGCCATTCGAATTGAAGCAGCGTCACCTGCTCGGCGCGCTTCTGCATGATCCCGTAGTTGTCGCAGCCGAAGCGGGCGAGGATCTTCTGGATTTCGGCGAAGGCCTTGTCGCCCGACGTGGCGTTTTCGTAGGGGAGGCTCATCGCGCACCGTCCTTGCCGCGCCTCGCGCGCTCGCAGTCTGCCGCCAGGCGCAGCAGGTTTCGCGTTGTTGGTCGAAAGGTCCCTGTATCCGGGCAGCCTTCATACTCATGGCCTTCCGGGTATGATTTGAATGGGCCATGCCAGTACCAGTTCATACGCCAATCAGCCCAGACGGTGTACGCGTCCATGCCTTCGCCCCAGTAGTCGGTGCCTCCACCAACGCTGCGAATCTGGCTTACCCTGGTGCGTTGCTTCCAGGCCAGTTCGCTGACCACCTTGTCTACCCAAGAGCGAGGGAACTGCGACGGCGCGATTTGAGTAAGCCGGTTGCTCAGCTTCTTTTCTATTCGGGCCTTCACGGCTTCACTTCCTGCTGGGTGATGGAGAGGGCTGCGCGGTCCAGACGTTCGATCTCGGCGAGGATCAGGGCGCCTGAAATCACCAGCTCGCGCCGCCGGTCGCCGGTCTTGGTCTGCCAACCTGCGGGGACGATAGCCTGGCCGAGGGTGAGGCCATAGCCGGTGCTGGTAGCGTCCCATTCCCTCGCCGCAGGGGGCATGGCGTAGAAGCTTGCGAAAGCCGCGATCTCATCGCAGACATGCTCATCGTCATGCTCGGGTGTCCAAAGCTCGAAGGCGATCTGCCGCTGGCGCTCGGCCAGGACGTCACGCGCAGCGTCGGTCTGCTGCTCGGCAGGCGAGGCGTTGAGGCGGGCTACTTCGTCGCGCACCTTGTTCACCGCACGCCCCGCTTGGAGCGCATATTTCACCGGCGGAAGGTCGTTGATGTTCTCGACCGCATCACAGAGCTCAGTTGCGAGCCGCTGCAGATCAGGCATCACGACCCGCGCAGTGGCTGGCGGATGCCCTTCAAGCGCTCGCAGAACAGCGCTCGCTTCGAGATGCCAGGCCGAGTGCTCCTCGGCGAATGCTGGGTCGATCATGGTCTCGGAAGGGATCAGGCGCCATGCGCGGCGGATCAGTTCGAGCAAATCGGTGGTGTTCTCCATGGCTATGGCGTCTCCTTCTGGCAGGTGACGGACAGGTCGTCCGGGTAGGTGATGAGGCCGGTGGCGCCCTGGTCGGCGTAGTTGGCGATCTGGATGAGTTGGCGGGCGAGGGCGCGGAGGTCTTTCGGGTAGAGCTCGGCGCGGTTGCCGGGCATGCCGGCGAGGACGATCAGCCGGCGGCCGATGACGTCCTCGCAGTGGCTGGCGATCAGGCGGTGGGGCTCGGGCATGGCGTGGGCTCCGGCGGGTTGCAGCGGAAGCACGGGCATTCGCTGGCGGGTTTGCGGTGGGTGCGGCAGAAGGTGCGGGCGGTTATCGCTTTCTCCAGGCGAAGGGAACGGGCGCTGGCGGCAGCCAGAGGTGGCGCATGTTGGCGACGTTCACCACGTCGCGATCTGCCGGGTAAACCTCCAGGGCATCCCGGTCACCGCGGCCGCATTCGCGCTTGCACTGCATGAGTTCGTCCCAGGTGATCTGGTCGACCCAGCTGTCGCCGTTATGGCTGGTGCGGCACACGCTGAGGCGCTGCACGCCCTCTGCCTCGTCGAAGACCTGCACGAGGTAGTGGCGGCTGCGCCACACCTCGATCAGGCCTGGCTGGTTGTGTGCTGGCCAGGCCGCGCGCGGCACCTGCGCGAGGTAACGAGGTTGCGACTCGTTGGAGCGATGCAGTGCCCGGCGTTCGTTGCGGGAGAGGCTCATGGTGTCACCGGTTTGAAGTTGATGGCCCAGACCCAGGGATTCGCTGCCCATAGCCCGTTCCCGGTGGTGGATTCGATGAGGCTGGCGAAGCTCAGGCGCGGATCCGCGGCGTGGTGGTGGCGGCCGTCCTCGACGTGGAATCCGCCGGCGGCGAAAGGCTGCACACCTTCAGCCAGGGCCTGTTCGGTGCTGATGTCCTGGAGGCGTTCGACGGTGATCGCAGTGATCTCCAGTTCGATACGCACAGCCCACGCCGGTAGGAAGCGGCCGATCTTCAACCGCCAGCCCCATTGATTGCCGGTGTCGGGCGAGACGATGCGGGTCTGCGGTTTGTCGGGGTGGTCGGCGGCGTAGATCACCGGTGCTTCACGCATCGGGACGTAGTGCCACTTTGGCCGGCCCGTAGGCGTGAGGCCGTTGGGCTGGCGCTCGCACCACATCCAGGCGGCTTCCTTCACGCGCAGGTGGTCGCCGGGTTCGCCGTATGGGCAACGAGTAGCGAGGCTGTGGCCCGCGACCGGCGTGATGCTGGCGATCCGGTCGGACCAGCCGGCACCTGCCCATTCCCAGAAGTTGCCGTTCCGAACGGGCTGGGGCTTCATCGCCCGCCGCGTCACAGTCTTCCGGCCTTCGCGAATCGCCCGCACCATCGAGCCGCTGAACAGAATCGGACATTCCTTCATGCCTGCTTCCTCGGCTGCTCGGTTGCCCATGCTTCGTATTGGTGGACCAGCTTGTTGATCGCGCTGTTTGGTAGATCGGCGAAGGCTTGTTGCTCCCGGATGAGATGCGGCGGGCCGAGCAGGGCTTGGAGGATGGTGCGCAGCGTCTCGGCATCCACTGCGATGGTGCCGGCCGCCGCTGGCGCTGCTGGTGCTGGAATCTCCGCTGTGGTCAGCACGCGCATGCCCAAGCGGTGGGCCAGTTGCAGCTCGACCATCGCGCCGTTGGAGTCCGCCCAGCCGCGGAGCAGCACCAGGGCATCGCAGGTCATCAGTGCGGCGATGTCGGTGCGCATGCACTCGGACCAGGTGGCGTCCGGCGGGTTGAGCGACGCGGGGTTCACCACCTCGTAGCCCATCGCCTCAAGGCGCGCAGCCTCGGCGTAGAACGCGGGGAAGTTGAGGTCTGGCAGGCCGGTCATCGGGCCGCTCACGTAGATGCGCTTGAGGGTTGGGGCATGCATAGCGACTCCTTGCCGCCTGGCAGATGGCGGTGATCGGTAAGGGAAAGATGGGATACTCCGCGGGCGCCGCTCGCCCGGCTGCGCATCGGGCAAGGATGGCAGCCGGGTGGGGCGGCCTATTCGCACGTGCCTTCCCGCCCAGCGGGTGGTGCCGTGCGGCGTGGGCGGCTGAGCCCGCCAGTCGATTGCGTGACAGCCAGTCACGTCCGTTTTTCTTCATGGAGCGAAGAATGAAGGTCATCCAGCCCAGCGAAATCGCGAGCGTGGACTTCACCCAGGTGTGCCAAGTGGTCGTTGCACCCGCCGGCGAAAGGGAACTTGGCGTTCACATCTGGGGCGAGCCGCCGGCCGACCCAAACGACCCCTGCCGCCTCATCATCGAAACCCGCCAACTGCTCACCCTCTCGGTGCTCGATGAGATCGCCGAGGGGTTGCAGGCGGCTGGGTTGGCGATTCAGGTGCCGCTTGCGTGAGCCGAATAGCACGGCTTATTCGGCTCACGCCGGGCCAGGCGTTCTGATCCACCAGGACTGGGCGTAGGCGGCGCCGTCGACCAGCTCGATGCCGGTGATGGTGGCGCCGTTGCTGGCCATGCCGTGGATCACGGCGTCGTAGAGCCTGGGCAGCTGGTCCAGATCGTGGTGCTGATTTTGCAGGTAGGCGACGGTGGAGGCGCGGCCAAGCGGCGTTTCGCGCTCCTGCATCATGTGCACGTCACCGCGTACCGGCTGGGCGTTGCGCAGGTCTCGCGGCTCGCGCGGCTTACCCCGGACGCGCATCGGGACGATGTCGAAATACATGGCGGCGAATACTGGTTGGATATCCAGCATTCTGCGGGGTGCAGGCGGTGGCGTCGATGGGGTTTCGTCGGCAGAACGGCACATTTCGAGAACGGAGGACCGTCGGTCACATCGCCCGGAATTACGGCCCTTTGATGTCATTCAAGGTCGCCAGACTATAGCCGAGGCGTGTCATGCCCATCTTGGAAACGACCATGAAAACATCAACTGCACTGGAGAGATTGGAGGCTGGAGAAGTAGATGTCCGGCTATTCGACGAATTCTACCTGGAAGGCAACACCGTACCTGGCGCCCATTACGGCTCAAGGGAGTGCATCTGGCGGCCCCATGTCCTTGGACGATATCTCGAGGAGGCCGTGGCGGCTCCCATCGAGGCGCAAATTCTCCGGATCAATATCGGGAACCCCTACGACCCGTACAGGCGAAAGCGCGCCGAGATGGCTCTGAAAAAGAACCTTGGCGACGATCTCAAGCAAGGCGTGCTGTGGCCCAACAAGTCGTCCTGACCGAAGTACTCGGATGGGCAACAAGCCGTTGCCTATCCCTCCTCAAGCCGCCAGCGCCTCCCGCTCCTCCTTCCACGGATCATTCGCCCTTGCGATCGCCGCCATCGGCGGCGGGCTGACGCTATTGCCGCACATGAACACTTGCTCCGACTTCGTAAAGCGCCGACCGTCGTGCCCGTGGGTGATGATGTAGTTCGGCGGGAAGCCCTGGGCGGCATACAGCTCGTGGGGCTGGAGCATGCGCAAGTGGATGTCGACGATCACGTAGGGGTTCCCGCCGATCCATACGGTCACCAGGGCCAGGCGGTCCTTGGTGGTCAACGTCGACACGGTCTCGTCCATGCCGATCACGCCTTCTCCTTTCCCGAAGTACTTCATAAGGAACGCCGCGCAGCGCAGCGCGCCTTCCTCGGCCTCTGGCGATAGGTGCAGTTCGACCAGCGCGGACTTTCCGCCACCGCCAGCGGTGATGGTCGGCGCCGGTTCTTCCAGGCCCTGGCCGATGCTCGCGCCGAACTGGCGAATGGTGGCGCCGAGCGGGCTGCATAGAGCATCCTCTGCGATGAGTCGATAGGGAGGTATTGCATGGACGGGCAGCTGTGGAATGACATCATTTCGACGTCATTGGGCGGTGCGGCGGGTGGTGCTGTTGCGGGGCTCGTGCTCTACGGCGTTCAGTGCGCGCACGTTGCGCTCCGCGATCGCCGAGATTCAAAAAGAATCTACAAGTGGATGCTTTTGCAGCGAGGTCCAGAGCATAAGTGGAGCTATCGAAGCACCAGGACGATTGCCAGCTACACAAATCTCACGGAGGACCGGGTGCGCTACCTATGCAGCCATCATCCGAGGATCACTCTTTCAACAGGAAGGGAGGAGGACATGTGGTCACTTGAGGAGCAGCTTGTACGTATGCTTGAGAGTGATCCCAACTGAGCGCTGCGTCAGGCGCTTCAGTGCAGCTAAAGCCGCCAACTAGTTTGGAGGTTGCTGAAGCGTGGCGTTGAGAGAAAGCAATCACGCCCCAATGGGCTTGGCCGACTGGGATCCGTGAGCTTTCCAGCCAACCTTCTGAACCCCTGTTTTTCGATTCATCAATGGATTCCCCAAAGCGTCAGTCATCGGCACGCGACACTTAATGTGCATGTCCCTGCATTGCAGGGTACGACGCGCTACTGCGATGAAATCTTGAGCAAATTGGGGGGCGTCGAACATAGGGCTGAGCTGCTTGGTCTTGGTGCCTGCCATGGTCTCATCAGCACGTCGTTCGCAGAGGGCCAGCCACTCAGTCATAGGGATAGCCACCTCGCCGCCGGGCGTCTGGCGTGTTGCTTTGACTCGTTTGCGGGCGTCCGCTACGGCCTGTTCACGGGTCATTCCAAATACGGCAAATGTGCTCATGAGTATCTCCTAGGCGGATGCCTTGATGAACTGCCGCGCGCCACCGGGGCCATACATAGACGAGTAGGCCAAGAGGTGACGGCGATGAGTTATGAGCGGATTGAGGATTGCGACCAGGCGCGCTACCACGCGCAGCTGGCGGAGCAACTGGGGATCACCCTCGAGGAGCTCGAGGAATGGATGATCGATGAGGAGGAGCTGCTGGACGATGCCGGGCACATCACCGGGCACGCTGTGCACTTCATGAAGTCGATCCCGCTGGACCTGCGCGCGCGGGTGCGCGGCATGGCGGGCGAGTACACCGCGCACACCGGCGTGGTGCCGCTGGACGAGGTGTGATGCAAGGGCGAAAAAAAGGAGGCCCGTGGGCCTCCTTTTCAGTCTCGTTCCCTGAGCGCTGTTTTGCTTATCTCGCCGTTTGGGGGTAGCGAGTAATGCACGCTTTAGGTCGCTGAGCTCGAACACCCGGGCGTGCTGCCCGGTCTGCTCACCCTCTCGCCTTGGAGCAACGCCGCCTTGGCGTGGCCGCTTCCTGCTTTGGGCTTAGCTCATCGGCCAACCCTGGCCGAACTGCGACTGCGTCCCGCCTCATCGTGATGCGGGACGTTGATAGGGCACCCCAGCGCCGGCATGGTTCCAGATCGCCATCACGAAATGTGAACGGGTTCACATGACCTGCTAGTGCTGGGCCTGACCGGTCAACACCTATAAAGGGCAGCGTGACAGGTTGCCGTGACAACTACGGCAGGCGGATGAGCTCGGCGAACACCGCGGGCGCTTGGTGGGCGGGGCGGTGGGCGCCGTCCGGGTGATGGCCTTCAGTCGTCGATGCCGTAGGAGAAGTCGTCCGGCTCGCAGTCGACCAGGAGCACGGCGTTGCCGAAGTACAGCGCGGCGAGCATGCGCTCCCAGTTGCTGCGCACGCTCATCTTGAGATCGATCTTCTTGTCATCGAGGCAGGCGGAATAGACGTTCCCGATGCGCGTCGCAGACTCCCACTGGTTGGCGCCAGGGCGCTCCTCACCGGTCAGGCGTACGGAGATGCGATGCTTGAGGCTGTAGTCGTTGCGCCGATCGCGGTTGTAGCCACTCGCGCGGTAGGAGGATTCCGGCTCCGGATCGAAGAAGATCGTCAGGAACGTGGAACCGTAACGCGTGTCTTCCTCGAAACGAATTTCAGGACGTTCCCAGCCCTCCTTGAGGGCTTCCTCTTTGTTCGCATCGACGAAGGCCTCGAGCAGCGCCTTCAGCGACACTTCGCCTGTGATCAGGCCTTCTCCGGTGAGCACCTCGCTGATCGCCTGGTCCGCGCTTTTGAGTATCAGCGACTGAATTGCAGCCTCTTCCCAGCGCTCGCGAAGCGCCGCAGCGACGATTGCGTTGTAGCGGGTCAGCTCGAACATATCGCTGACGTTGGCCGGAAGCGCGCTCTTGACGGCGTCCTTGATGGCCTTGCTGAAGTCGCCATAGGAGCGGAAGGTGTCGTCGACGACATCCTTGAACATCTTTTCGATGCCGGCGTCGATCAGTTCGCGCGGGCGGTCGCTGGCGGCGTAGGCAGAAACGCGCTCGCACAGGAGCGCCTCCAGGGTTTGCTGGGTCATGGGTCGATCCTTGATGGTTAGGTGTGACAGGTTGCCGTGACAGCTACGGCAGGCGGACGAGCTCGGCGAACACCGCGGGTGCCTGGTGGGCGAGGCGATGGGCGCCGTGGATGAGGCGCTGGAGCATGTCCTGCGGCTCTTCGATGTGGGCGGTGGCCATGATCTCGATGAGCATGGCATCGGTGCGTTTGAACAGGTCGATCTGCAGGCGGCGGGAGAGCAGGCGGGCGAGGCGTTCCTCTTCCGTCTGCCGGTCGCGCTCGCGCTTCTCGGCCTGGCGCTGCGCGGGAGTCTTGGCGGTCATACGCGGCCCCGCCCGTCGTCGCGCAGCTCGATCAGGTACTTCGCGGCGATCTGCTCTATCTGCAGGGTGTTGACCTTGATGCCGCGGGCCTTGAGCTTGAGGCGGACGTCGCTGCTGGTGCGGCGCATTGGACCGTGCTTGGTCTCGACCACGGCCACCTCGCGGATCTGCTCGGCCAAGACCTGCTGCAACAGTTCGTGCTGGCGCCGAATCTTGCGCTGGCGGGTGATGCTGCTGTTCCAGCTGGTGGGCGGCGGCGGGGTGGCGGCCTGGAACCCGTCCAGCCGTTGCACCTGCCCGCCGTTGCGTTCGAAGTCCGTCACCTGGGCGGCCAGCTGCTGGCGCGCCTGCTCACGACTCGCGAGGGTGTTGATGCGGTCGTAGATGGGTTCGTCGTGGGCCAGCATGTCAGGCCACCGCCGCCGGCGTGCTGGCGGCTTTCTCGAAGCGTTCGCGGCGGGCCTTGGCTTCTTCGTAGGTCTTCGCCCAGCCGATCACGCGGCCGGACTGAACCAAGTGCCAGTAGCCATTGCGGGGATTGGGGCCGAGCACGTGCGTGCAAGCACTGCGAATCTGGATCGGTGCCATGGTGGTTGCCTCGGTGGGTTGATCTGCATGCGGCTGCGCTCTGCGCGCACGGCGACGTGCCCGATGGGGGCCGGGGAGAGCGCATGCGGATGGGGATCAGGGGATGGGGCGGTGCCCTGCTGGTGCAGGGCTGCGGGCTACTCGGTGCCGGAGAGCCACTCCGGTCCGGTGGCTTCCGCGAGCCACTGGCGCAGCGTGCCAAGCGGCACGCCGTCGTCGTCCTGCCAAGGTTTATCCAGCAGTTCGCCAGTCACCTCTTCGCACTCGTCGTCGAGGTCTTCAACGTCGCACTCCAGCATGTCGGCGTGCTTCTGAAGCGCCTCTTCGGGTGTGCTGGCGGCGTAGTAGTCGTGCTCACCGACGATGTAGCAATGCAGCAGTTTCTGGACGGGCTCGCCGTCGAGCGTCAGTTGTTCTTCCACAATGACATCCCTCCATTACGGTGTATGGGTAGGCCTTTTTCTGCCATGCCCAGGGCCGGATGCGTATGGCTCGCTGATTCCCAAACCGGGCGCCAACCGGACCGCCGCGCATAGGTGAAACACCCGAGCGTGCGCGGACGTGGATGTCCGCTCGGGTGAGTCGCTCGACACAAGCCGCCTTATGTCCGAGCACGCGCTATCGCATGAGCTAGTTCATGGGGGTGATCTCCAGTTGGGCGCGGCGTTGGAGGGGTGGCGGCCGCTCGCCGAGGTCGTGCCCGGGGTCTGGCACCGCGCCCGGTCGCGTTATTCGCAGGTCCCTGTCAAGGGGCCGCCGGCCAGCTCGGCGGGGTGATGCTGGGGAGCATCGGAAAAAGAGCGGTATCCCCAACTCATGGGCCGCGCGCACCGGGAATTGCGCTTGATGCGGCTGGGGCAGTCATTTTTTCCATCCCGCGCTCTTTCCGATACGCCCCATGGGGTTTCTCGGGCTGCTCTTTCGTCTCCCAGCGCAGCTACTGGGGTAGCGAGGCCGCCGCCCTTCAGCGGTCGCCTCAGACTTCCGATTTACTCGAACACACGGGCGCTTTGAGCCGGGCGGTGAGCCGCCTGCTCTGCGGTTGATGTTGGCCGCGCTAACCCGTGTGCATGCCGAACCGGCACGGGGGAGGGAGGTGTTACAGCGGCTCGGCCGGCTCCGGCTGCGAGCGGCCTTTGACCATGTCGTCGCGGGCGATGGCGACGTCCTTCGGCGCGTCGATGCCGATGCGCACCTGGCCGCCCTTGATGCCCATGACGGTGATGGTGATGTCGTCGCCGATGAGGATGGTTTCGCCTACTCGGCGGGTGAGGATGAGCATTGTCCTTCTCCTTGGTCGATTGCCCGGGCGGGTGCCCGTTGAGATGTTTTCAGCGATGGCGCCGGCGGGCCTTGATCCACAGCACGGCGCCGTTCAGCAGGCCGGACAGCACGCCTGCGAGGTAGTTGCCGAGATGTACATAGGGTTATCCGATAGCGGGTACTATCTGCCGTCAGTTGAAAGGAGCATCAAATGGATTTGCACATAGGGATTACCGAAGCAATCACGCTTGTTCTTTCGTTGATCGTTGCGGTATTCGAGCTCGCAAAGGCCACGGATGAACAAAGGCTGCGGGTAAAGAGTTGGGCCTCGCGAGGCCTTCGCTACTCAATGCACGCCTTCTCGGTCCTGATGCCGATCTACCAGCTTGTCAGCTTCACCATCCAGGATGGCCCAGCGAGTCGCCATGAAATCGCGCTGCTTGTGATGTACATGGTCACCTTCTCCGCGGTACTCGCGACTTACATCGCCGGCGCATATGCAAGGACGATAGTGGATAAGCAGTTGGGGCAGAGGCATCACATGGAAGAGCAGGCTCATCGGCCCCACACAACCGAGCCGCCGCGGTGATGTTGAATGCCGTATACCGGCGCCCCGCTGTTGCCACGGTGCATCTGAGCTGTTGAGCTATTCCTCATCCGGCTCCGGTTCGGCGCCGGTCACCTGATAGGCGAACGCGGTCCAGCGATTTCGGTCTTCCGGTGACATGCTGTTCCAGTTGCCAGCCTCGTTGCGCGCGGTAGCAGCACCACCAAGAAAGGTGAGTTCGCCGCAGTTGCTGCCGATGTCTTCGTCCGCGTACTGGACATGGATTGGGGTATCAGGGAACCGCTGGGATAGCTTCAGCAGGATGGGTTCCGGGAAACTCCAGGCCGTTTCGAACTCAGCAGTGCCAGCTTCCAAGTCATGCTTCGGTCGGCACGCGTTCCACTTCGTGCCCCAGACATCGCGGGCGAAGTCCATCGTGTGGAAGTACCCGGTGATCCTCTTGTTTCGCAGCATCTGGACGAACTGCTCGAAGCTTTCATCGCTCATCTGCACGGCATTGACCCGTGAGCGGCCGTGCCGCTGCAGGTCTGCCAGCAGGGGGTGATCACTAACCGGAACGGCGCAGACAAGCTCCGCCGCCGTTTCCGCATCTCCATACACACCATTCCAAGTGAAGGTCCCTGGATAGGGCGCGATCTGCTGGAAGTCCACCTGGCACTCCTCATTCAGCAGTGCCTGAATCACCTCGGTGGTGGCGTTGATCTTCGTTGTGACCCAGTTCGGCATGGCGGTTACTCGATTCGTTGGTTGGCATCCCAATGCGCCCTGTTGCCAAGGCGCATCAGTGATGCGGTGGTGGTGCTCATTGCCGCCCGGTGGGCGGGGCGTAGTGCGTGCCGGGTCGTTCGCGCGGTTCGGGCGTTTCGCCCTCGATCCGCCGTCCAGGGTTGTCCTGTCGTGGGCAGGCGTTCGGGCCTGTCGGATCGCCGGTCGCCGGTAGAGGCACTACGGTCTGTTGGTGTTTCCCCTGGATTCCTTTCGCCCGCCAGGAGATCGCTCGGGCTGCCTCGCCGCGTGTGCGGCTAGCTGTTCATGGCGCTGGTTTTTAAAGAGCGGTGGCTGCTTTCGCTGCCCGCCGGGTGTGGCCGGCGATGGGTTTAATTTAGAAAACTAAACCGAAGGAGTCAACAATAAATTTAGATATCTAAACGTCACGAGTACGGCTTGCCCTTCCGTCCCATTGGAAATACTGTATGCACATACAGCGAAAGGAGAGGCGCGTGACCAAGCAGAAGAAGCAAGCGGAGAAGAATGGCAGCGGGATTTCGGGTGTGGAACGCCTGGCGCTGCGGGTGTCGGCGATGATCAACGCGCCAAAGGCGCAGGCCGATCGCCAGGTGACCATTTACCGGCTGGACACGGACCCGGACGACGCTTGGGAGGAGGTGCTGGAGCTGCTGCGGGAAGAGGAGGGGATCGAGATGTGGATCAACGATGAAGGGGACGTGAAGCTACGCTGGGCGCTCCCGAGCGAAGGTGATCACCGGGTGGAGGAGGTGGGGGAGATGGAGGTGGTTTGGGATAAGGTGCCGTTCTGAGCAGCGATTCGTCTCGTACTGAAGCGCGATCGAGAGGTTAAGAGCTAAACTCCATGGGTGCCTAGGCGGGTTGATCTATGAAAGAGTTGGAAATAAAGCGAGTTCTAGTTCAGGAATTGTTAAGAGAGAGTAGCGTCGAGGTGTTAGCGTCCGAATTTCTTTTCGACTTCGGAAGGTGTCGTGCTGACTTGATTTGTGTAAAAGAAGGTGAGCTGTATGGTTATGAGATCAAGTCAGCCTTCGACAAAACAGCAAGGCTGGAAAATCAATTGGACTCCTATTTCCAGTTGTTTGACTACGTAACCGTCGTGTGCGATTACAAGCACTTCCAGGATGTCAAAAAAACAGCATCCCATCGAACTGGTATCTTTTTTTGTGGAGAGGATGGAATCATCAAGCGAAGGTCACCTAAAAAAGTTTTAAAGCAGAATGCGCTTGTGATATTGGATGCGATGCCGTCCGATTATCTTCGGCGCCATTTCTCAGTCAGTGCTAAGTCGAAATTCGATCTATGTGAGCAAATTAAACGCCAATTTTGCAAGCAAGACATTAAGGTAGGTTTCGTTAAATACCTAGCGGAAAGAATGGGGCCCCAAACACGCCTTCTCAGAAGTGAAGTGGGCAGGGTTGTCACATTAGACGATTTTTTTTCACTGGGCCTTTCATCCGCACAAATCGCTCAGGAAGCGTAAAGTCTAACTCGGCTGGTCATATACCTGTTTGCGCGAACTGATATCCAAAATGAAGGGCTTATACCCGAAGGATTGCCGTTGGCGGCTGCTGTAATCTCTTCGTCGCCCCAAGTCCCTAATGATTGATAGTTAAAGTTTCGAAGGACTTCAGTTGCACATTTTATATAGCCGCCCTTATCGCGTCTGAAGCGGTGGTAATAAAAGTCATTATTAGTGCAAAAGTCAATTCGAGGCACAAATGTGCCTGCTCTCATCTCCGTTTGTTGAGCATTTATTGAAGCGTAATCACCAAGTTTCACGAAAGGGAATAGCTGGTGAAGTTGCTGGTTTAGGGTGTGCTCAAGAATTTCGAATCTGCCACTTTCGTCACCACCCTCAGAGGACACAATGGCTGGGAAAGAGCCCGAGGCGCAGACCAACTGCTGCATCCAGGTAGAAGCATTGCGGAGTCGACAGATAGATTGAATGGATTCGGCAAACAATGTGTTAACTCCAGCTAGGCTGCCTTCTGACTTAAATTTCTTGCGGATGCAGCCGGAATCGAGCAGAACATGTAGGCGAGCCTGCCCTAGATATGGAGTAATTGCGTTGAATACTTCTTCATACTCGGCGTCTTCTAATCCTGGAGGGATGCGAATGGCTAAGTTTGGATAAACTCGACTCGCCAGGCGAACAAGCGCACCTGTCTCCCTCAGATTCTCGTCGAGCTCAAAGTCGACGTGTATCGCTGGAATTATCCGCAGATCACTATGCGCTGCTAGGAAGATTCTCCAGCATTCATACCCGTTATCCGGTGTGAGCATGCTTTCAGTCTGACTATTGACCTGCTTAGGGTCTGTAGTAACGTCAAGAATGAATGGGCGATTCTGTTGAATTTCGCGGATTTGGCTTAGGCGTTTCGCTATGTCCCCGATGGAGTCTGATTTGGTGATTCTCGACTTGGTGAGTTCATATATCGGAAGGATCTGACTGAAGCTTAGGTCGTCCAAATTACCTATGGCTCGCAGTTCCGCGTCCTTTGTCTTCAAGATAGGGTAATAGCAGATTTTGCTAAAGTCCATGTCCCTTCATTCCTAATGTTTTAGCTCTCACGCGAACGGCGAGCGTTGATACTCTAAAATGCTGCGATAAAGCTTCGATATTCCCGCCAAATATCGACACAAAATGACGGAAATCAGATTCTGGCATAAGAAGCTCGCCTGCAAATCTATTAGCTTCAATTTCCATCGAACTTGTTTCTCCATTTCTAAAGAAATTCTGATCGACGAAACTTTTGTGAGTAAATCTATGTCGCGAGTAGTGGGCTAGTTCATGAGCTATGGTAAATCGCTGCCGGTTGGGATGATGTAGGGCATTGACTTTCATGAGCCAGCGAGTAGAACCCTCAATTAATGAAAGCGCCCCTGAAATTTCATCGCTCATAGGTATGCACACGAATTCAATACCGAGCGCAGCAGTTAGGCCATGGACATCCAAGGGATTGGTTTCGATGCCCTGTCTATGCGCAAAATCTCGAAGTTGTTCCACAGATAAGTTGCGATCATCAGGCGTGGACTGCTCTAGATTTTTTATTGAGCCGCCAGGCTTCGATGAGTTTTTTCTAATAAATGCCATAATTGCCTACCCGGAAAGCGTGTCGCTGCTTTCGGAATCGTCTTCCGTGGTGTCTAGAACTGCCACACGAGCCGTAACAAGCTGGAGAATTCTATCGATCCGGTCGATATCAAGACCTTGGGATTCTAACTTGTCCCATACATCCCCGTATGTGGCATTAATTTTGCTTATCTCTTTCTTTGCTTTTCGCTGAACTAGCTTCGCAAAGTCTCCACTATTCGTGTAATCATCAAACCTTGCTGCGGTCTCTCGGGTGGCTTCGGCTTTCGACGAGGCCCGAATAATGAAAAACGCCACTCCTAAGATTGCAGCATTAAGGCCTACCAAAATGCTCATAATGGTTTGGTAGAACGATACTTGCATGGACCACAGTGCGTCGACTGTTATTAATGTCTTTTCTCGTAGCATTCGCTGTGCGACCAGTTGTTCATATTGGCCGAACTCAGCGAATGGCTCGGTTGCTACATATTTAGTATGACTTATCAAAATTTCGGTTATCGGGGTGAAAAGAAGTATGGCCAACACAATAATGAGGCTAATGAAAGTGCAAAAAACCGTTGCTAGTAGAAACCTAGTAAGTAATGGTCCCGCACTGGCGTCTGATTGTTCTTTACTCATGGATGCTGCCGTCACTGACACTAGAGTTTGTGGCCATTCCAAACTAGCAAGACCTTGGCATGCACCATGACCTCATCCGCCTTCACTATGCGGTCCTTGTGCTTCGAATTGTCCGAGATCAGTTCGTAATGGTCGGCGTCTGCCCTTTGCAGGCGCTTGATGTAGAGCATCCCGTCCCAGGTGATGACGTAGATGCCGTCGCCCACGAACTCGGTGATGCCGCGGTCGACGATCACCGGGTCCTTGTCCTGGATGGTCGGCGCCATCGATTGGCCCCAGCCCGATATCACCGACAGGTTGGCCGGCGAGGTGTAGTCCAGGCCCAGCCGCTCGAGTTGCGGGGCGGTCACGATCACGTTGCGGACGAATTCGGTGTATTCGGCCGGTAACTGCCCAGCGCCCATGGCGGCGCGCACGTCGTACTGCGGGATGAGGATGTCGCCCTCGGCCACCCTTACGTTGCGGGTGAAGCCGCCGGTCACGACGTTGCTGCGAGCTGGCGACTCGTCGGGCGAGTCGATCGCCTCGATTATTCGACCCATCTTCTCATCGCTCAGCGATCTCCCGCTTCGCGCGAGCATTTCCCGCACTGCGTCAGCGGCTGATCGGGAAGTTCCTTCTCCGTACGCCGATTGCGCCTCGTGCACCAGATTTTCCTCAAATCCTGTTGGACCCTTACCAGTGGCAAGCCAAGCAGCATTGCAGCTCAGCGCTGCAGCGAGAGCGAGCAGGCGCTTCCCGCTGGCTTCATTGGTCCCGTTCGTCCAGTGCGTCACCGCCGACTTGGAGACAGGGATCTTATCCGCAAGGTCTTTAGGCCCCATTCCGAGGGCCTGCATGCGGCTTTTGAGTCGATGAGAGAAATCCATGTTTAGAAGACTAAACCTCTCCTGGTTTAGATGCCTTGCCTTGCGTGGTTTACTTTTCTAAACTCCGCAGATATCAATGGAGACCAGCAATGACCTATGACCAGGCGATTGCCCATTTCAAAACCGGCAGAGCTATTGCGGACGCCCTTGGCGTGAGCCCTGGGCGCGTATCGCAGTGCAAAACGGCTGGCGGTTTCTCTTTCCAGCAGCAGTGCGTTTTGGAGAAAGCCTCCGAAGGTCAGCTGCTGGCCAATCAAGCAGATGTCCCGGCGCAAACCGCCTGATCACTACCCACGAATTCCAGCGTACGAGGTGCGCCGCCCCATGAATACGTCCAGTCCACGACATAACGCCGAGAGCCGCGACCAAGTGCTGGTGGCGCACGCCGCCGAGATGATCGCGCGCACGAGTTTGAGCCAGGACCACTTCGCCCATGCGCTGAACCGCGAGCTGTACCGGCTGGTGCCGGTGCGCGCGGCGGAGAAGGGCGTGCCCGACCTGCTGGCGCTGGAAAAGACCGGCGACGGCGCGGCCTACCTGACCAAGGCCGGCGCCTGGCTGAAGAAGGTGCAGCGCTGGCTTGGCGGCGACGTGGAGCTGCCGGCCTGGGTGGAGGAGGCGTGGGTGCAGGCGTTGGACGCCGAGTACCGCGAGCGCTGCCTGAACGAGCTGGCGGCGCGGCACGGGCTGATCGGCGCGCGCGCGGCCGGCACTGAAGGGTGCGCGGTGACGGCGTTCGGCCAGCTGGTGGTTCGCCTGGGCGAGGTGGTGGAGCACGCCGGCGCGGTGCTGGCGGACGGGAAGATCGATGCGAGCGACCTGCCGCTGCTGCCGAACGCGATCGCCGCACTGCTGGCGGTGGAGAGCCGTGCGCACGAGATGCGCCGGCGGATGGAGAACGAGCTGGCCGCGCACCGCGGGGTGAGCCCCCTGCACGTGGTGAGCTGAATTGCAGGCACAAAAAAGCCGGGTGGCAGCCCGGCTTCTTCAACAACGCAACACATCATTCACTGGAGCGATTATGAGCCAAGTGACCAAGAGCGACAACCCGCTGACGATGTCGAGCCGGGAGATTGCGACGCTGACCGGTAAGCGGCACTCCCACGTCAAACGCGACATCGAGGTGATGCTAAAAGACCTCGAAGTAGATGCATCCAAATTTGGGCACATCTACTCGGACAGCCGGAATAGGCCGCAGACTGAGTACCGGCTGGACCGCGACCACACGGATTGCCTTCTGACCGGCTACAGCGCGCCGTTGCGGATGAAGGTGATCCGACGCTGGCGCGAGCTGGAGGACGCTGCAAAACAACACGCCGTGACAGGTGGCCGTGACGCGGCATGGTCGGAGCAGCGGCGCATCGGCAAGGCGATGTTCAAGAGCCTGCACGACTACATCGGCACCCTGGACGGCAGCGAGAACCAACGCCGCCGGGCGCACGAGAACGCCACCAACCGCATCTACCGCGCGCTCACCGGCGGGGTGGCGGGTACGGCCAAGGCCCTGCGCAAGCTCTATGGCATGGAGAGCGGCACGCCGCGCGACCGCATGAGCCACCACGCGCTGGCGCAGATCAGCCTGGCGGAGCGGCGCATCTGGGAGGAATGCCAGCGCCGCGGCCTGGAGACGGTGCCGCAGTTCAACGAGGTGGTGGATGGCATCTGCGAGCGGTTGGTGGTCGGCATGGGCCACCTGTTGCTCGAGGACCGCCCTGCCGACGTGCTGGAGCGCCTGCCGGTGCCGGCGCAGCTGGTGCGGCGCACGGTGGTGACTGAGGAGTACTCGGCCAGGGGGCTGCTGTGAAGCGCCCAGCATTCCAGTTCTACCCGGCCGACTGGCGCAACAACGCGAAGCTGCGGCGCTGCAGTTGGGGCGCGCGGGGCGTGTGGATCGAGCTGATGGGGCTGATGCACGACAGCGACCACTACGGCGTGCTGCGCTGGTCCCTCAAGGAGATTGCCCAGGCCCTGGGCGCGCCGATCTCGCTGGTGCGCGAGCTGGTGGATAAGGGCGTGCTGTACGGGGCTGAGGCTGGCCAGTGCGAGCCGATGATCTACACGCCGGTGAGCGGCCGGAAGCAGGGCGAGCCGGTGGAGCTGATCGCCGCCCAGGCCGGCCCGATCTGGTACTCGCCGCGAATGGTGCGTGACGAGTATGTGCGCACCAAGCGGGGGGAGAATTCGCGCTTTGGTGCGAGCAATGGTGATGACCCCAACCCTTCACCCAAGGGGGGCTTTGGTGCGAGCAAGGGTGTAGCACCCAAGGCAGCACCCACCCCGCACGAAAGTGACGGCTCTACATCTTCCTCTTCTTCTTCATCTTCACCTTCGGTAGCTAACGCTACCTCCGGTGAGGACCGGCGACGGCGGTTCGAGATGCACGCGGACTGGGAGCCGGACGAGGTGAACCTGCGCTTTCCGCTGCGCACCGCCGGGCTGGCGCTGGAGGCGATCACGCCGGCGCTGGTTGGCGAGTTCACCGGCTACTGGCTCACCCAACCTCACGAATTCACCCACGCCGACTGGTGCCGCCGCCTGGTGCAGCACGCCGTGCGCAACCGGGCCACGCTGGCCGCTGGAGCAACCCATGACTCGACCGCAACCCGTGGCGGCGCTGCTGGCCGCGGCATCACCCTCGCCGAAAACCTCACCGACACCAGCTGGGCCGATGGGATCGACGTTCTGTGACAGCGCCGAGCTGGCGGCGCGGGTGAACCTGGTGTTCGCAACGCTGCAGACCGACACCGGCATGGCGGCGACCTTCCGGTTCGAGTTCCCCGCCGGTGACCCGGCGAAGCTGCGCGCGGCCAAGGCGAGCTGGATGCGCATGGGATTGGCCAAGGTGCCGAAGCCGTTGTTCGACTTGGCGCTGATGCGCCTCGGCGCCGAGCACCAGGTGGGGCGGGCCAGCAAGAGCCTGCCCAGCTATGGGGACTTCCTGGCGCTCTGCCGGCCCCGGCCCGAGGCCGTGGGGCTGCCGACGATGGACGCGGCCTACCGCGAGGCCGTGAGCCACGCGATGAACGCCCGGCACCGCTGGAGCCACCCGGCCGTGAAGATCGCCGCGATCGCTACCGGCGCGCACGACCTGCGCACCGCCGATGGCTACCGCACCGCCGCGCTGCGCAAGGCCTTCGAGGCGCACTACGAGCAACTGGTGCTGCAGGTGGCCTGCGGCGAGGAACTCACCCCACCACGCCTGGCCCTGGCGCACGACGGCAGCAAACCGGCCGCCCAGGTGCACGAAGAACACGCCGAGCAGGAAATTCGCGCGCGGTTGGAGCGGGAGGGGCTGGCAGGCACCGGGCAGGGCGCCCGGGAGCAGCTGCTGAAGCGGATGGGACTGAATCGACAAGGAGCCAACCATGGCTGAACAAGAACGCGTGATCTGCATCTACCACGGCGGCTGCGCTGATGGTTTCGGCGCCGCCTATGCGGTGTGGCGCGCGCTGGGGCGCGACGTGGAGTTTCACCCGGCCAAGTACGGTTCGGCGCCGCCGGATGTCGCCGGCGCGGTGGTGCTGGTGGTGGACTTTTCCTACCCGCTGGAAACGTTGCAGGCGATGGCGGACGTTGCCGAGCAAGTGCTGGTGATCGATCACCACAAGACGGCGGCCGAGGCGCTGGCGGCGCTGCCGGAGGCGCCGATGGGCTATCACGCATGGCGCCAGAGAGAGCTGCGGCTTTCGGCCATGTTCGACATGCGGCGCAGCGGAGCGGGCCTGACGTGGGATTTCCTGAACCCTGGCTGGGGTCGCCCGGCACTGGTCGATTACATAGAGGACCGCGACCTGTGGCGCTTCTCCCTGGGCTTCACCCGCGAGGTGATGGCTGGCCTGTTCAGCTACCCGCAGGAGTTCGAGGTGTGGGAGCGCTTCATGGAGGGCGGCGTGGAGCAGCTGCTGAAGGATGGCGAGGCGATCGAGCGCAAGCAGCGCCAGGACGTTGCGGCGGTGATCCGCTCCTCGCAGCGCCGGATGATGATCGGCGACTACGACGTGCCGGTGGTCAACGCGCCGTACACCATGGCCAGCGACGTGGGCCACGTGCTGCTCGAAGGCGAACCCTTCTCGGCGACCTACTACGACGCGGCGGAGGAGCGCGTGTTCAGCTTGCGCAGCAGCGACAACGGCGTGGACGTCGGCGCCATCGCCGAGCAGTACGGCGGTGGCGGGCACCGCAACGCCTCGGGCTTCCGCGTGCCACACGGGCATGCGCTGGCGGGTGGGGTGAGCCATGGGTGACTCGCGCCAATCCAACGCCGCCGCGTTCGCGTCGCTGGCGCTCTCTGTCCTGGCATCTGTTGCCATCGTAGTTCACCTGATCGGCGTGCTCGGCAGCGATGACACTGTGGGGACCTTCTACAACGAAACCATCGACGCAACCTGCGTAGTCGTCACGTCTGCTGGGCAGAAGACGATGTCCTGCTTGCCAGGGGATCGCCGCCATGAGTGAGCATCGCTTCGCCCCGGGCGATGTGGCTCTCACCCTCGTCGAGGGTGTCGACTGGCCGGCCATGTCCGAGGTCGTCCTCTACCACTTCATTCCAAAGGGGGATCGGTGCAGGGACAGCACCGGATACGAATTCACGGCCGACTCCGATCTCTGGATCGTTCGGCGTGAAGGCGACCCCATCGGTGACAGGTTTTCGCCCCACCATCTCATGCCCCTGCGAGGCGACGGCTACGTTCCGCTGACCAAGGCCAACGAGGTGCCGGCATGAGCAAGCCATCGGCCCTGCGGACGACCGGCCAGGTGCTGACCTGGTGGGTCGAGCGCCTCGAACTCAACCGGTCCGTCTCTGCCAGCTACCGCCGCACGATGCGCAGCCTGATCCGTCGCCACGTGATTCCCGCATTGGGCGCGCTCGCGGTGAAGAAGCTGAACCGCGCCGTGATCGATGACCGCCTGGTGTGGCCGATGCAGCAGACGCACTCGCCGCACACGGTGCATAAGGCCGTGCAGGGCTTGCAGCAGGCGCTGGCGCTCGCCGAGCGGCAGGGGCGCATCGCCGAGAACCCGCTGGCGGCGGTGAACTGGCGGGACTTCTGGACCGGGCAGCTTCCGCCGCGCGCCGCCGGGCTGCTGCCGGTGGACGTGCCGGCTCTGGTGCCAGCGCTGTGCAAGGCGTTCGACGATGACGCGGTGGGCGGCCTGCTGGCGCTGATGATGCTGGCCCATGGCACGCGGATATCCGAAACCGCTATGGCGCGCTGGCAGCACATCAGCCTGGCGGAGCGGGTGTGGATCATCCCGGCCGAGAACACCAAGACCGGTGTCGAGTTGACGGTGCCGCTGACGGCCCAGGTGTGCGCGCTGCTCGATCGCTACCGCCAGCGGCAGCACGCGGCGCGCCGGGGCAGCCCGTGGGTGTTCGCTCTGCAGGGTGGCGAGGCGCCCTCGAAAGAGCAGTCGAGCGCGATGATCCGTGCCATCAGCCACCGGCAATGGCGCAGCCACGATCTGCGCAAGCTGGCGCGCACGGTGTGGGCGGAGATCGGCATCGACTACCTGGTGGGCGAGCTGCTGCTGAATCACTCGATGGGCAAGCTGGCCGGAACCTACATCAAGACGACCGTGATCGACCTCCGCCGCGAGGCGCTCGAGCGTTGGCACATGTGGCTGGATGAGCGCGGATTCACCGAAGCGCACGGCCTGAAAACACCCGAAACCACATCTTCCACGAATGACGTGGCGGCCTAGTGCTGCGCGGCTTTCGGCGATAAATCCCATTTCCAATAGAGGTAGATGGAAAACATGGAAAACGAGCAGAAGCCAGGCGAAAAGACGGATGCCTACGCCGCCCTGATCCGTGCTGCCAGCCTTGCAGAGATCGGTGTGTTCGAGCCGGATTCGGGCATCCAGATCGGCGGGCGCCCAATGGAGCGCGAGGGCTGGGGAAAGGCGAGCTTCGTGGGGGTGAAAGCGCATCTGTTCAGGCCCATTTCGAGTGACCGGATCGGCGCCCAGGGCAGGGAGCGGCAATGGGTCTCGCTGTGCGGCGTGCCCGCGGTTTCGACCAGCCGCTGGCCGATGTTCGAGGCCGGCTCCTGGAAACGCTGCAAGGTGTGCGAATCGAAGGTGCGCCGGCGGCCTCGGGCAGGAGCCATCCATGGGTGAGGCGTTGCTGAAGAAGTGGAAGCGGACATCCGCGCCGCGCCGCACCCCCTCGGTCGACTACGAGGGGATGGAGCAGGCGGCGCTGTTCCGCTGGATGCAGGTGCGCCACCCACTGGCGTGGAAGCTGGCGTACCACCCGGCGAACGGCGGCCACCGGGTGAAGGCCGTCGCCGCGAAATTGAAGGCCCAGGGTGTGAAAGCCGGGGTGAGCGACATCTGCCTGCCGATGGCGCGCGGCGGATGGTTCGGGCTGTACATCGAGTTCAAGGCGACGCCGCCCCACGACGCTGCAGTGTCGCCCTCGCAGACTGCGTTCCTCATGGCCGTGGAGCAGCAGGGGTACATGGCACTCGTATGCCGCGGCATGGACGAGGCGATGCAGGTGATCGATGGCTACATGGCGCATTCGCCCACGCGGGCGGTGAAGGGGTGAAGCGGCGCCACGGGCCAGACACCCGCTTGCCGCAGCGACCGTTGAAGGAGTGCGAGGCGTGCCAGGGCAACGGGTGGATCCGGGGAGTGTTCCACGACATGGAGTGCGCCAGCTGCGACGGTGGCGGGCTGGTGGACCGGGCGTCAGGCGAACGGATCGATCCGAAGGAACTGGTCGTGCTGCTGCGCCTGCGGCTCAATCGGGCGATGCAGATCGTCCGGCTGTACGAACAAACCCAGCCGGCCGGGCCAGCGGCGGACTACGGCGGCAGGGAGAACAAGCATCACCGCGGCGGCGGGAACTGGACGGGCGATTGAGGGGAGAAGGGCATGGTTTACAGAGACACACTGAGCGCGCTGGTTCGCTGCCTGGCGGCCGACGCGATCGACAGCACGGCGAAGCAGGCTTGGCAGAAGCTGTATTCGGCGGGTTACCAGGTGGAACCGTCCGGCATGGGGTTGCCAGCCGAAGTGATGAGGGACATCGACTGCTGGCTGCACGCGCGGTTGCACAGCCAGCTCCGCCCGCTGCACTGGAATGTGCTGGTGGCGAAGTACTCGACGCACAAGGGGCGGAAGGTGCAGGCGATCGCAGCGGCGATCCCGTTCGTGCCGTCCCCGGCTGGCCGGCTGTTCGTGCAGTACGCCGTCACCACCTGGGCGATCCCGAAGCTGAAGGGCGTCGAGGGCAAGCGCTCGACGGACATGCTGGTGTTGCCGGACAGCTACTACGACATGAACCGCTGGGAGGGCGAGGGCCGGCCGGAGCAGACGCGCAACCGGTGGCGCCGTGACATTCGTAACTGGCTGGAGGGGCAGGTGACCGAGGCGGTGAACCATGCGCACGAGGTGATGGCCGCCGAGGGGTTGCTGATCGACCACGCCGCCGCTTGACTCCAGTGCGCGACTGAGCGAAATTAATCCCATCCTGTCGATTCTGCGCGTGGTTAGGACGCAGACGACACCAGAGCCCGGCCATTGAGCCGGGCTTTTTTGTTTCAGGCCGCTGGTTCTACGCTCAGCACCAGGCGCTTGCCGAGCTTGGCCAAAGCATCTTCAAGGGCGTCCATCTTCGAGCTGTGCAGAAAGTCGACCAGGCGATCCACCTGGGGTGGCGATACGGCCAGCAGCCGACGCAGATCTGCCTTGCGCATACCCTGCGCCATCATCTCGTTCCATAGCGCGATCTTCGCCACGGTCACCGCTGGAAGGTGGATTACGTGTTCGCCAGCTTCTGGTGGTGACGCTACCGGGATGGCGCGGCGCTGGTCGACGTAGATCGACAGCGTCGTCTCTATGGCATCCAGCGCTTCTGAAAGCGCATGCGCTTCGTCATCGCCATAGGAGTTCAGCTCCGGAAGGTCACGGCAGAACACTGCCAGCCCTGGCGCGCTGTCGTCCTTCTCGAACCGGATTGCATAGTCGTACATGGTCACTCCATAGGGTGATCGCACAGTGCTGACGTGGTGAAGGGGCTCCTTAGAGCCCCAGTTGCTTGATGATCGCCTTGCGGGTCGGTTCGGGCATTTCCTTCGATCCGTGGTCCGCGAAGACCGTCTGCTTGCCCTTGTAGTAGACCTTGAAGTGGCTGGTTCCCTTGCCGGCTTCGAAGGTCACCCCTTGGGCCTTCAACCATCGTCTGAACTCGCTGTGCTTCATCACCTCATCTCTGTTGTTGGGATGGCTTCAATATACAACAAATTTGTTGTAAAGCAACACATATGTTGCATAAAGCAACGCTCGGTGGCACCCGTCTTATCGGGCGCGTGCTGGTCGATTTTCATCTCTGGAGCTGATGTATGGACCCCAATGACCTGGGCAGCGGAAACCCGGTTGGGTGGTTCACCGCCGGGGGAATTGGCCTAGCTTGGGCAATGACCTGGCTGCGGAAGCTTGTCTCGGGAACGAATGCTTCGGTAGCCAATGACCGCGCCGAGAAGGACATGCTCGACCGCCTGACCGGCGAGAACGACAAGCTGCGTGGGTTGCTGGAGACGGTAACCAGGGAGCGCAACGACATGTACAAAACCATCGGTGAGCTTACGGGCACGATGAGGGCGATGAAGTCGCAGCTGGATCTGCAGGAGGGCCACATCACGGAACTCACAAAAGAAGTCGCCCAGCTGCGGCAGGCGATGCAGAGGAGCGGCAATGAACGGCGAAACAGTGGTGAAGCGAGCGAAACACTGGTGGCGCCGCGCTGAACTGTGGCTGATCGCCGGGCTGTTGGTGTTGTCCGGCATGACCATCGGCTATCAGATCGCGATGTACAACGCGCACCAGATGATGATCATCGAGTTGACGAGCATCCGTGCGGCTTACGACCACGCGATGGGGCGCAAGGACGAGCGACTGGAGAGCCTGGTGGAGACCACCAGCGAGGCCGCCAAGACCGCGGCCTCGGCTGCGGAAACGGCCAGCCAGGCCGCCAACAAAGCTGCGGATGTGGTTGCTCAGCCACCAACTCAGAGCACGCCCTGATGCCCGTCCGCCCCCTCAAGCCGTGCCCTTGGCCAAGCTGCCAGACTCTCGTGCGCGGCCATGGCTACTGCGCCCGACACCAGCCTCTGGCCGATGCCAAGCAACAAGCCCGTCGCCAACAGGTGCACCAGGCGTACAACGAACAACGCGACGAGTCCGATTCCTTCTACAAGACCGAGCGGTGGAAACGCCTGAGCATTCGCTTTCGGAAACTGCACCCATTGTGCTGTGAATGCGAGCGAGAAGGCCGGGTGACGCCGAGCAAAATGGTAGACCACATCCAACCCCGCAAGACGCACCCTGAGATCTCCCTGGAGTGGTCGAACCTGCGCGCACTGTGCTGGCCGTGCCACAACCGGATCGGCCTACGGGTGGGCCTGCAGGGGCGCCAGGGCAGGGGGTAGGGCGGGTCGAAACCTTGGAGCCTCCTCGTCCCGAACGACGGGGGGAGCCGGATTTTCACACCCGCGAAAAATGAAATTCAGGAGTCGCGCCGATGCCGGGGGTCAAGGGGCGATCGGGGCGCCGCCCCAAGCCCACCTCTCAGAAGGCGCTCGCTGGCAATCCTGGCAAGCGCGCACTGAATAAAGCGGAGCCGCAGTTCAGCGAGATCACCCAGGTTGATCCGCCTGAGTGGATGCAGCCGCTGGCCATCCAGATGTGGGAGATGGTGCTCCCCGAATTGCTCGCGCAGAAGATCGTCTGCATCACCGACCTGCACAACGTCGAGGCCTTCTGCACCGCCTACGCCAACTGGCGCGCCGCCCAGGCGATGGTGGTGGAGCACGGTCCGGTTGTGCAGTCCGCGATGGGCAGCCCGATGAAGAATCCGGCGCTCACCGCCGCGAAAGAAGCCATGGCGCAGATGGTCACCTTCGGCGCGATGCTCGGCCTCGACCCTTCGAGCCGGACCCGCCTCACCGGCGGCAAGAAATCCAAAGCCAACAACCCGTTCCTCGACCTGCTGACCTGACCACATGGCCGCGAAGTACCCCAACGTCGAAGCGGCGATGCGTTGGGGCAAGCGCGTGGTTGCCGGCAAGGTGCCGTGCTGTCGTTATGTGCAACTGGCGGTGCAGCGGCACTTCTGCGACCTGGCTGTCAGCCGATCCGCCAAGTTCCGATACCGCTTCGACGCGGCGAAGGCCGAGAAGAAGCTCCGCCTGATCCAAATGATGCCGCACACCAAGGGCGAGTGGGCCTTCAAGCGGCAGCTGGTCACCCTCGAGCCCTGGCAGCTCTTCGGGCTGGCCTGCACGTTCGGCTGGGTCCGCAAGAAGACCGGCTTTCGCCGCTTCCGTGAGAGCTACTGGGAAGTACCTCGCAAGAACGGCAAGAGCGTCATCGCCGCGGGCGTCGGCATCAGCATGTTCACCGCGGACGACGAGTTCGGTGCCGAGGTTTACGCCGGCGCCACGACCGAGAAGCAGGCCTGGGAGGTGTTCCGCCCCGCACGCCTGATGGTCTCCCGCTCGCCGATGTTGATCGAGGCGGCCGGCATCGAGGTCAACGCCTCCAACATGAACCGCCCGCTGGATGCCAGCCGCTTCGAGCCGCTGATTGGCAACCCGGGCGACGGCGCATCGCCAAGCTGCGCGATCGTCGACGAATACCACGAGCACGACAGCTCGGCGCTGTACGAAACCATGCTCACTGGCATGGGCGCCCGCCGGCAGCCGCTGATGTTCATCATCACCACCGCCGGCGCCAACATCGAAGGCCCGTGCTACGACAAGCGCCGCCAGGTCGTGGAGATGCTCGAGGGCACCGTGCCGGACGACGAGCTTTTCGGCTGGATCTGGACCATCGACGAGGGCGACGACTGGACCGACCCGAAGGTCATGGCCAAGGCGAACCCGAACTTCGGCGTGTCGGTGTTCCAGGAGTACCTCGCCAGCCAGCAGCAGCGCGCCATCCGCTCGGCGCGCTTCACCAACACGTTCAAGACGAAGCATCTGAACGTCTGGGTGTCGGCGAAGACCGGCTTCTTCAACATGGAGTCCTGGCGCGAATGCGAGGACACCAGCCTCACCCTGGAACAGTTCGAGGGCCAGGAGTGCATCCTCGGCTTCGACCTGGCGCGCAAGCTGGACATGAACAGCATGGCCCGCCTGTTCTGGCGAGTGATCGACGAGAAGATCCACTACTACTGCGTCTCGCCGAGGTTCTGGGTGCCAGAGGACCAGGTGCGCTCCAGCGACAACCAGCGCATGGCCGAACGCTTCCAGGCCTGGGTAAACACCGGCGACCTGATCGAAACGCCCGGCGCCGAGGTGGACTACCGCGAGATCCTCGCCGAAGCCTGCGAGGCGGCCCGCGCCAGCCCGGTCAGGGAAAGCCCCATTGACCCGCACGGCGCCACCGGCCTGCAGCACGAGCTGGAGGACGAAGGCCTGACGCCGGTCGTCATCACCCAGAACTACACCAACATGAGCAGCCCGATGAAGGAGCTGGAAGCGGCGATCGCCAGCGGCCGGTTCCACCACGACGGCAACATCATCATGAGCTGGTGCATCGGCAACGTGATCGGCAAGAACCTGCCTGGCAACGACGACGTGGTCAGGCCGATCAAGCAGGGCAACGACAACAAGATCGATGGCGCCGTCGCGCTGATCATGGCGGTGGGCCGGGCTATGGCTGCCGTTACCGACTCACATGCCGCCGGCGAGAAATCCTTCATGGCAGCAATCCGGGACCCTCTCTTCGCATGAACGTCGCAACCGTCATCTACATCCTGACCGGGATGCTGGGCTTCGGCCTGCTCGTGGGCGGGGTTCTTGTGTTGTTCGGCGCGGGCTGGGCACTGCTGGGCGGTGCCGCGTCGTGCTTCTGCGTCGCAGGCTTCGTGCGCAAGGGACTGACCGGTGAGTAAATCCCTGATCCACGTGCTGAACCGCGCCGCCACCGCGCCGCGCGCGTCCCTGGCGGACTGGATCGGTAAACCCATCCGCCTCACGGATGGCGGCTTCTGGTCACAGTTCATGGGCGGTGTATCCGCCAGCGGCAAGACGGTCACGGTGAACAACGCCATGCGGCTAACCGCCGTTTGGTCGTGCGTGCGGATCATCTCCGAAACCATCGCCACGCTGCCATTGGGGCTCTACCGCCGGCTTGATGATGGCGGCAGGGAAGCGGCGAGCGATCACGACCTTCACTGGATTCTGCGCAGCAGCCCGAACAGCCGGATGACGTCCGTGCAGTTCTGGGAGGCCGTTGTCGCCTCCATGCTGCTGAAGGGGAATGCCTACGTCGAGATTCACCGCTCCGGCGCCCGGGTCGTTGCGCTCGACTTCCTCATGCCGGGCCGGGTGGACGTGGATGCCGACAGCGCCGGCAACCTCGAGTACTGGTACACCCCACGAAAAGGCGCTCGTCGCCAGATCGCCCGAGAGAACATGCTGCACATCCCGGCGTTCTCGCTGGATGGCCAGATCGGCCTCTCGCCGATCTCCTATGGCGCCGACGTGTTCGGCTCCGCGATGTCGGCAGAGGACGTGGCCGGTTCGACCTTCAAGAACGGCCTGCACCAAACCGTAGCTTTCGAGGTCAATCGCACCCTCAAGCCCGAGCAGCGCGACGAGTTCCGCGACTACGTCCGGCGCATCTCGGGTGCGATGAACGCCGGCTTGTCGCCGGTGCTGGAGGAGGGCGTCACTGCCAAGACCATCGGCATCAACCCGATCGACGCCCAGCTCCTCGAGTCCCGCCAGTACAGCGCTGAGGACATCTGCCGGTTCTTCCTGATCGACCCGACCATCATCGGCTACGCCGACAAGGCCTCGAACTGGGGTACCGGGCTCGAGCAGAAGATGCTGCGCTTCCTCACCTTCACCCTGCGCACCTACATGCGCCGGATAGAGGAGGCCATCAGCAAGCACCTGCTCACGCCTGCCGAGCGCCGCTCGCTATATCCCGAGTTCGCCATCGAGGGCCTGCTGCGCGCTGATAGTGAAGCGCGCGCCGAGTTCTACTCGAAGATGACCCAGAACGGCATCTACACCCGCGACGACTGCCGGATGCGAGAAAACCTCCCGCGCAAGGGCGGCAACGCCGATGTGCTCACCGTGCAAAGCAACCTCACCCCGCTCGATGCCCTCGGGCAGGGCGGCGACGGCCAGGCCGTGCGCGCCGCCCTGCAGAATTGGCTGACCGACCCAGCGCCCTCCAAGGAGTAACCATGTTCCCCAAACTCAAAGCTGGCAGCTTCCGTTGCGAGCTCAGCCCCCGTGCGCTCGAACGCTGGAACCCGGCCATCCAGGCGGCGGTGGAAACCACCTCCAACACCATCACCATCTACGGCGTGATCGGCCAGGACTGGTACGGCGAGGGTGTGACGGTCAACCGCATCGACGCCGCGCTGCGCACCATCGGCGACAAGGAAGTCACCGTCTACGTCAACTCGCCCGGCGGCGACATGTTCGAGGGCCTCGCCATCTACAGCCGCCTGCGCGAGCACAGCCAGAAAGTCACCACCAAGGTCCTCGGTCTCGCCGCCAGTGCCGCTTCCGTCATCGCCATGGCTGGCGCCGAGCGGCAGATCGCCTCCACCGGCTTCCTGATGATCCACAACTGCTGGACCCGGCTCGACGGCAACCGGCACGGCCTTCGCGCCACCGCAGACGACCTGGAAGAGTTCGACGCCGCCATGGCCGATCTCTACGGAGAAGTCAGCGGCCAGCCGGCAGCGGACATGGGCGAGCTGATGGACGACGAAACGTTCATCCGCGGCAAGCGCGCCATGGAGTTGGGCCTCGCCACGTCGCTGCTCTCCGCCGACGAGCTCACCGAACGCGAGACGGACGAAAGCCGCCAGACCAGCGCGCTCAAGGCCATGGACATCGCCCTGGCCAAGGCCGGTATGAGCCGCGCCGAGCGCCGCGATCTCTTCGCCACTTTCAAGTCCAGCACGCCGCGCGCTGCTGGCGGGGCCATGCATGACGCTGGTCCGACCGATACGCCGCGCGCTGTCGAGCTCTCGCTGGAACCGCTCCCGAAACTTCAATTCCCCTTCTGAGGAACACACCATGAAATTCCGTCTCTCCCCGACGTTCATGATGACGGTGCTCGCCGTCATCGCGCTGGTGCCGCTTGTCATGGGCATCTCCAAAGAGTCCTTGGTCGCCGCTGCGCTGCTGGCGTTTGGCTCCGCCTTCCTGGTGCAACCGGGCACTGCCCGCTATACCGGTATGCGCAGCCAGCTCGGCAAAGTCGGCGAAGCCGACATCGAACAGCAGTACACCGAAGTGAAGGCCAACCTGAAGGAAATTGGCGATCAGCTGAGGGTGCATGCCGAACAGGCCGCCAAGGACGTCGCGCGCCACAAGGAAATGAGCCAGGAAGCGCGCGCCAAGGTCGACGAGCTGCTGCTGAAGCAAGGCGAACTCCAGGCGCGCATGCAGGAAGCCGAGCAGAAGCTGGTCAGCGCCGGAACGCGCGACCAGGACGAGCGCCAGGAGTCGGCAGGTGCACTGGTTGCTGCAAAGCTCAAGGAAGAGGGCGTGGGCAGTGGTTTCCGCGGCTCGCGTCGTGTTGAGGTGCCGCGCGCTGCGATTACCTCCGTGACTGGCTCTGGCGGTGACCTGGTACCGGCCGACCGCCGCCCCGGTGTGCTCGCCATTCCGGAGCGCCGCCTCACCATTCGCGACCTGGTGGCGCCGGGCACCACCGGCAGCAACTCCATTGAGTACGTCCGCGAGTCGGGCTTCACCAACAACGCCGCGATCGTCGCCGAAGGCGCGCAGAAGCCTTACAGCGACCTGACCTTCGAACTGGAAACCGCGAACGTCCGCACCATCGCGCACCTGTTCAAGGGCAGCCGCCAGATCCTCGACGATGCCGCCGCGCTGCAGAGCTTCATCGATGCGCGTGCTCGCTACGGGCTGCTGCTTGCCGAGGAAGCGCAGATGCTCTACGGCAACGGCACCGGCAACAACATCGCCGGTATCGTTCCGCAGGCCCAGGAATACGCCGCGCCTGCCGGCGTGACCGTGACCGCCGAGCAGCGCATCGACCGCATCCGCCTGGCACTGCTGCAGGCGACCCTGGCCGAGTTCCCATCCACCGGCATCGTGCTGCACCCGATCGACTGGGCGCTGATCGAACTGCTCAAGGATGGCGAGAACCGCTACCTGATCGGTCGCCCACAGGAAGGCACCTCGCCGCGCCTCTGGAACCTACCGGTGGTCGAGACCCAGGCCATGGTCCAGAACGACTTCCTCGTCGGGGCATTCAGCCTGGCGGCGCAGATCTTCGACCGCATGGGCATCGAGGTACTCGTATCCACGGAGAACGCCGACGACTTCGAGAAGAACATGGTGACCATCCGCGCTGAAGAGCGCCTGGCCTTCGCCGTGTACCGTCCCGAAGCCTTCGTCACCGGCCCGCTCACCGGCGCTTAAGCCAACCACGACCCGGCCGCTCCGGCGGCCGGGCCAGGAGGAACCACCATGGCACGCACCACTACCCCGGCGGCTGCCGCTGCAGCCACCGCACCGTCGGCCGCCGCACCTGCCGACAGCGCCGAGCAAAAGACCAAACCGGCGGAGAAGGACACCACTGTCACCATCTACCCGCTGCGCACCTACCAGGACGGCGGCGAAATCCGTCGCAAGGGCGGTGCCGGCTATGCCGTTACCAAGGCCCAGGCCCAGCAACTGGTCGCCCGGGGACTCGCCAGTGAAACCGCGCCCAAGGCGAAGGAGTGACCATGCGTCTCACCGCCATCAAGCCGCTCTACCACGAAGGCAAGCTGGTCCAGCCTGGCGTCGGGTTCGACACCACCGAGGACGACGCCGAGCGCCGCGTGAAAGCCGGCGAAGCCAAGGCCGTGAAAGAAAAGGCCGCCGCCAAGCCGAAAGCTGAAACCAAGTGATCCACACCCAGGACCGACCCCATGCCGTTGCCGACCGTAGATGACCTCAAGCGCCACCTGCGGATTCGGCATGGCATGGAGGACGCAGACCTGCAGATGAAACTGAGCGCTGCTGTAGACCAGGCGGCACAGTACCTGAACCGTGATATCCCTTGGCTGGCTCCTGTGCAGCCCGAGGATGGCGAGCCTCATTACGCTGAGGTTCCGTTCAGCGTCCATGCCGCAATATTGATCCTGGCCGCTGAGCTCTACGCAAACCGGGAGCGCTCCGTGACCGGGACGATCTACACCCCGATTCCAACCGCAATGAACCTGCTAACCCCCTTCCGCGTCGGGCTGGGGGTTTGAATGCGTTCCGGCAACCTGAACACCCCGGCGCACATCCTCGAGTTGGATGCCGACCTCAATGCCATCACTCTCGACTGGGTGTGGTGCGGCATCCAGACCAAAGAGTCTGGTGATTTCGCGTACCCAAGCGGCCTGCGCAATCCGGCGAAGGTGACCATCCGTGCGTGGTACGACGAGCGCCTGAAGCAGGGGCGCTACCTCTGCGCCGATCAGCGCCTGTTCCACATTGACAGCACCCGCGACTTCTCAGGCAACCGCGCCGAATTGGCGATAACCGCCACCGAATTCATCGGCCAGCCGGCGCTATACCTGCCGGCTGGCCGCCCGCAAAAGTGCTGCCGCGTGTTCATCAACCACGACGCGCAGCATCGCGACGACATGGGCCAGGCCACCGGCTACCGGACCAAGGTCGAGGCGCTGCTGATCGAGACCGGCCGCGTCCAGGTGGACGACCGCCTGCAGCTCAACGGTGTCGACTACCTGGTGATCGACTACGCCGACGACAGCGACGACGGCATCGTCCGGGCGATGTGGCTGGAGCGGATCTGATGCGGCTCTCCGTCAAGCTGCTGGGAGAGCAACAGGCCCGGGCACGCCTTGCGGTGGTGGGTCGGAAGGTCGAGCCGGTGATCCGCGGAACGCTCAACACCACCGCCACGCAGGCGCGCGCCCAGGTGTACGTGCGCCCGCTGTTGGGCGCGTTCCCGAAGCGGCAGTTCCTCAACCAGAAGCTGCGCATCAAGCGGGCCAACCGAAACCGCATGGAGGCCCGGATTATCCCATCGTCGTCCGGCGTTGCAGTCACCCAGTACCGCAGCTGGTCTTTCGAAGTGATCAACGCCACCCGTGCGCGGATCTTCGTCGTCGGCCCCCACGGCAAGAAGGTCGCCGCCGGCTTCGTGAACCCCTCCAGCCCTGGGCGCATGCCACTGGCTACCCGCAGCGAGCGGGCGCGGAACATCACCAGCCGCTCGAAGAACCCGCAGCTCAAGAGCTACCGCTATGCCCTCGAACTGCAAGAGGCAATGGGCCCGTCCATCGCCTACTGGTTCAAGCGGCTGACGGACAGCAAGGCGATCCGCTGGACCAACATCTTCATGCGCCAGGAATTCGAACGGCGCATCCGTCGCGAAATCGCCAAATACAGCTGAGGTAACCACGATGGATATCAACGTGCTTCAGGTAGAAGTCGCGCGGCTTGACCTGCGTGCCGGCGACACCCTGGCCGTGATGCTGAAGAGCCCGATTCGCTTGGACGCCCGCGAGCACCTGGCCGACCTGCTGAGGCAAGCCCGCCCGGAATGGGATGAACAGGGCATCAAGGTGATGGTCTTCGACTCCGGGATTGAACTCCGGGTTATCAAGCCGGGCGATCAGGAACAGTCCGCATGAGCCGAGCTACCCAGGTCACCGCCACCCTGTGCGAGCGGCTGGCCGAAATCAGCCGCGGCAACGGCTACCTCACCGACCTCCAGCGCGTGTACGACCCGTTCGAGCGGGTGCCGGACAAAGCGCCGCTGCCTTACGCGCTCGTTCGCTACCCGCTCGACACCCGCACCAGTAATGCCAGCTACCAGGCGACCCGCGTGCGCACCTTCGAGATCGAGTGCGTGTTCGGCAAGGGCGCGGAGCCGGGCGCGCTGGATGACCTGCACGTCGACCTGCTGCGCTGCCTCGGCTTCGGCCAGGACCAGCCGGAGCGCGTCTTTCCCGGCCTGATCGAAGACCAGGACGAAGCGGAATTCGTACCCGCCAGCGAAGGCAAGAACACCCACAGCCTGATCCTCACCATCGGCGTCACCTACGTCGAAACCTACAACTGAACGGCCGCCGGCCAGGAGAACCAAGATGCTCTACACCCAACTGTTCCGCGGCCCGACCAAGGTGGCACCGTACCCGTCCTACGTGTTCGAGGAGCTGTTCAAGCTGCAGAACGTGCAGGCCGAGCCGGAGACGGCCGAGATCACCATTCCGGACCCGAGCCGCATCGGCCTGCCGGAGCTGGACGGCGTTACCTCCGTCACCGCCATCAACGTCACCGGCGAGGCGGTCAACCTGTCGCCGGCGGCCATGGCCGTGCTGATGTACGGCTCGACCGAAAAAGTGCCCAGCGGCACGGTGGACGGGGAAACCCAGGAAGCCTACGTGGACCGCACCATCCGCCTGGCCAACATCCCGCTGGTGGTCTCGGCGGTTAAGAGCGCAGACGGCACCACCACCTACACCCGCGGCGTCGACTACGTCGTCACTGCTGGCGGCATCCGCATCCAGAAGGGAGGCGCGCTGGCCGGCGCCATCAACGCGAGTGCAGCGCCTTCCGATGGCGGCCTCAAGCGGCTGCCCATCGACATCGACTACACCTACCCGACGGTGGATGTGGTCAAGCTCTTCACCCAGAGCCGCCGGTTCTACCGCCTCATGTTCGAGCAGGTGAACGAGGGCGGCGATGGCGAGAAGCGCCGCGTCACCTGCTTCTACGCGCGCATCAGCCTCAACGGCGCGCTCCCGCTCAACCAGGCCGGCGAGTTCGGCACCGTTCCCGTTACCCTGCGCCTGCTGTCTGACCCGGATATCACCGATACCGGTGAGGCAGCGATCTGGACGATGGAAGTCGAGGACAAGGACGCGGCGTAACCTCGCGCCCCGGTGGGTGTCGGGAAAGATGGCGTAATGCTACATTCCTGACATAACCCATGGAGGGACGATCGTGATCCGCTACGTTCTAATAGGAGCTAGCTTGCTCCTCGCTTGCCAAGCCAACGCGGCGACCGTGTTCAAATGCGTTGATGCAAAGGGGAAGGCGTACTTCACCCAGCAGAACTGCCCAGACAATCACGCGCTGGCAGACGTCGTCAGCCCCCGTAGCCAAGAGCCAAGCGGTAGCAGCGCTCCGACGCGCATGGCAGCGCCAGTGCGGCAGTATCAGCCTCAGAGCGCTGAGCGCCAGTACCTCAGCCCACAGCGTCAGAAAGCCGGGGCAAAGGTGACCGTCGTTGGAGGTTCGGTGGATTTGCCTCCGTGCCAGACGGGCCTATCCGATCGTGATCTTCGCACCGCCAAGGTCCGCGGTCAGATTGTGTCAGGCATGTCTCGTGATGATGTCGAGAGCATGTATGGGGCAGTGAACAAGGACACCCCTCCACGTGGAGCTGGGGCGAGCACCTACTGGCGGGACAAGTACGTTCAGCAGACGTCCGTAGCCTACGACCGGAACGGCTGTGTTCGTGGGACGTATCAGTCGGGGTTCAAGCCGTGAAGTGCCCTCAATGCGGCTACGAGCCGACCCTCGCTGAGATACAGAAAAGCCCTGATAGCTGCGTCGAGTGCGGGGTCGTCTACGCCCAGTACGAGCAGAACAAAAGCCTTCACCAGTCTGCAGCGCTGATTACAACGGCGGCGCCCGTGGCTGGAGCAGTCAAAGACGTGCTCAGGGAGTTTCCCGGTGCACAGCCGGTGGTCGTCGTCGATTTCCGCATGGGCTTCGGGTCGATGGTCAACTTCATGGTCAAGTGGGCGCTTGCATCGATACCAGCACTGATCATTCTGCTGGTACTGGGTTGGGGGCTGCTTTCCATCCTTTCGCTGTTCGGCGGCCCACCCTTGAGGCCGCCACGGCTTTGAACAACTAAACCCGCTCCGGCGGGTTTTTTTATGCTTGGAGAAACCATGAGCGAATTGAACATCCTCTTTCCGGAGGCGGAAGAGGTTCGGGTGAATGGCCGTCTGGTGCTGATCAACCCCGTGCAACTGCGCCACTTCGAACTGTTCGGCAAGGTGGCCGGCGAGCTGATGCAAGTCGTCTCCGCGGGCTCGATCGAGCAGGTGCATGCCTATGCCCAGCGCAACAGCAGGCCGCTGCGCCAGGTCCTTGTGGCGACCACCAGCCTCTGGCGCTGGCGGGTAATGCATCTGCCTGCTCCGGTGGCCATCCAATTGATGCTGCAGGTAATCCGGGCGAACGCCGGTTTTTTCGTCCAAGCCCAGGTGGCAGCGGCAACAGCGCTGGATGGGCTGCAATCGCCGTCCGCCTGACGCGTTGTGGCTTCTCCTGGGCCGAGATCCAAGGCTTCACCCTCGCGCAGATCGAGGCATTCCTCGAGGCGCTGGAGGACGAGCGAAACATCGATAGGCGACTCAGCTTGATCATCGCCCGCGCGGCTCAGGCCAAGCCCGAACACTTCCGCAAACTGCTCCGGGAACTCAGCTGATGGCAGGCAAGGTCACCACCCAGCTCGTCATTGACGGGAAGAACACCAGCCAGAAGGCCTTCACCGAGGTCAACCGAGACCTCGGCCTGCTGAACAAGACGCTGGCGTCGACCGGAAAGGCGATCGCCGGCTACCTGTCATTCAACGCGCTCACCAGCTCGATCAAGGCTGTGGCGAACACGGCCGACCAGTTCCAACTTATGAACGCCCGGCTGCGTCTCGCTACCGGCTCGCAGCAAGAGTTCAACACCGCGTCGAAGGAGCTGCAGCGCATCGCCGTGGATACCGGCTCACCGCTGGAATCGCTGGTTACCCTGTACGGCCGAATCAGTCGCCCTCTGAAGGAGGCGGGACGCAGCCAGGAAGACATCCTCAAGGTTACCGAGGCGGTGGCTGTTTCGTTCCGTGTGTCCGGCGCTTCGGCAGAAGAAGCGCAGAATGGCGTCATCCAGTTTGCCCAGGCGCTCGGCTCTGGTGCGCTGCGCGGCGACGAATTCAACTCCGTCGCCGAGCAGGCGCCGCGGCTGATGCAGGCCCTGGCAGACGGAATCGGCGTGCCAACCAGCGCACTGAAAGGCCTAGCCGATGAAGGCAAGCTCACCGCCCAGGTTGTAACCGAGGCGCTGATCGGCCAGCTGCCACAGCTGACCACCGAACTCGCTGGCTTCGGCGATACGGTTGGCAAGGAGATAACGGGGATTCAGGACGTGGTCAGCCGCGGCATTGGCCAGGCCGATACCGGCCCACTGATCGATGCGCTCAAAGAACTGCGCGCCACGCTGGGCGACCAGCAGATTCAAGCCAACCTGACCACTTTGGCGGCGGCACTAGCCAAACTCGCCGCCGTTGCCGTTCAGGGCGGAGCCGAGTTTGCCGGACTCGGAGACGACATCGGCTATCTTGCTGCGCGCCTGGCTGGCAACGTCACGGAACTCGACCATGCGAACAAGGAAATTGCCAAGCTCCAGGCCGCCGACAACGGCGTCGGCATGCTCGACCTCTACATGTCCGACGAGGCGATCAAGAAGAGCCTCAAGGAGTGGCAGGACTACCGCGACAAGCTCCTAGAACAGCAAACCGGCATGACCGCCGATGCGCGCGCTGCCGCTGAGGAGACATCCAAGCAGGTGCAGGCGGTGGACGATGCACGCCGCGCGGCGGGCCTTTCGCTGGAACGCTCCTACATCGAATCGCTGCAGAGCATCCGGGATCAGCAGGTCGATGCGAAAGAGGCGCAGCTGAAAGCCGAGCAGGCGCTGGAGAAGAAGGCGCTCAGCGATATCGAGAAGATCCGCCAGGATCGCCTCGCCATCGAGCAGCGCTACTCCGAGGCCATCGCGGGGTTCAACAGCACCACCGGAGGCGGTACCTATTCCGATGCCAACGCACTCAAAGTCGCCGCGCGCCAGGCTTTGGCCAACGGCGATGTTGCTGGCGCGCAGAAACAGGCGCAAGCGGCGCTGAAAATCCTGCAGGATCTACAGTCGGCCGGGGAGAGCACCTACGGCTTCACCGGGTTCGCCAAGGAGTTGCAGGCGATCGAGCTGTCGGCGAATGACCTGCAGAAGAGCCAGGCGGATACGAAGCTTCAGGCCATCCGGCAGAGTATGGAGGACATCAAGGCCAGCGCCGAGCAACTGCAGAACCTGCCGATTACCCTCAACCTGGCTCCCGAGCAGGTCGAGGCGGTGAAGACACGGCTCCAGGCGCTTGCCGGAACTGAAGTCGTCATCCCCGTGAAGCTCCAGCCGACCGGAGAGATGTCCGCCATCGGCCTGCAGCCCACGCAACAGGTCACCTTCCCCGGCTACGCCACCGGCGGTCACGTCCGTGGCCCAGGCAGCGGTACCAGTGACAGCATCATGGCGCGGCTTTCCAACGGCGAGTTCGTCATGCGCGCTGCGGCGGTACAGCACTTCGGCAGCAACCTGCTGGAGCGCATGAACGGCCTGCAGGTTCCGCGATTCGCCGAGGGCGGGCTGGTGGATGCCGCCCTCAGCGCGCCGGCCGGCGCCGACTTCCCCGATCTGGGGAGGCTGGAGTTCGCCTTCGGCGGCCAGAGCTACGAGATGTACGCGCCACCCTCAACCGCGAAAGAGCTGCGCACCCAACGGCTGAAGTTCGGCCGCACCAAGAAGTAACCGGAGCCCCTGCATGTCCGCACCCCAAATCACGCTGGGCGGCATTCCCCTGTCCGTCTATTCGGGCGCGCCCGATCAGTCCGGCGAGCCGCTGGAGGGCGCCACGCTCGTGCGCATGAGCGAAGGCGCGGGTGTGAAGATGTCGCATTGGGGCAAGGCCGCTGGTTCCATCAGCGGGCAGGGCCTGCTACCGCTCGGCCTGGATGCGCTGGACTACGGTTCCTCGCTGGAGCTGCGCCTGACGATGCCCAAGAGCATCGCCAGCGAATCACCCATCGTCACGCTCACCACCGCCTGCCGGCCGGACCGCTCGCCCTGGGCCTACGCCTTGGTGGATGGTGACTGGAAGCGCACGCCTTGCGCGCTGGCGGGCGACGTAGCCACCGCCACCGAAGTGCCTGGCGCCGAGCGCTACCTGGTGCAGTGGATGCCGATGTACCAGGTGTTCGCCAGCGAGCCGCCCACCAGCATGAACACCGCCCACGGCTGGACCATCAACTGGGAGGAGGCGTAGATGCTGATCGGTGGCGTACCCCTCGCCAGTGTTCCGCTGGCGGCGCTCGCGGGGGCTGGCGAGGTACCGCCGGAGCCGGGCCAGGTCGAGGTCATCAGCGCGTTCCGCTGGAAGCTGCGGCTGCTGGTTGGCGACCAGGACGTGTCCGACCGGCTCACCGGTACCGTAGAGGTGGACCGAGAAGAGGGCGCCGCCGGCATCGCGCGGTTCGACCTGTGCCTGCCGGCCGGCCCCGTCACGCCCACGGACTGGAAAGGCAAGCAGGTGGCGCTGGACTTCATCTGCGAAGTCGCCGGCGTGACCACGCAAACGCGCCGCTACACCGGCCGCATCGCCGACCCGAGCTGGAACAGCAGCACGCGCACCTTGAGCTGCACCTGTTCGGACCAGCTTCAGCAGCGCGTCGAGGCGCTGAGCATCGCCGAGATCGACGCGCTCACGCCGGGCGCGGTGTGGTCGGAGGATGTGTTCGAGCCCGTCGACGGCCGCAGCCGCTGGGACTACATGAACGAACGCCTGAGCACGATGGCCGCCAGCCTGGACTGCTCGGCGGATGGCGCCATGCGCGTCACCAGCTGGTTCGCCACGGCGCCGGCGTTCGTGTTCGGCCTGGGCACTACGATTTACCAGTCGATCACCGTCGACCTGGCCGACCTCGACTCGCAGACCAACGTCGTCGAGATCGAGGCCGACTACCGCTTCAGCCGGCTGTGGCAATTCAACTTCTCGTTCGGGTGGACCCATCCTGATACAGACGGTTTCGGCGGGCTGCAGGGCTTCTGCGCCTGGCGGGACGATACGTCCGAGCTTCCGACGATGGCGATGGTGCAGGAGGCCACAGAGAGTGCTGGCCTGACCATGCTCTCCGCAGCGAACTACAACCGCCTACCGCCGAACATGGCGAACCCCTGCGGCGACGGCTCGCCGTGGATCAACAACTACTCCGAGGGTTTGATCCTCGGTGCCTCTTGGCGCGGCGCCCTGCGCGAGGTCCAGACTGTCACCGAGTCCTACAAGCTTCGCATCGAGGTCCCGCAGTCGGTGGCAGATGCTGGTGAGGTCATCTCGCGGCAGCGTATCGCGGTCGAGATCGAGAGTGCTCGGGCCGATGCTTGGGAGACAGAGACCTATGGCGTGCGCGCCGGCAGCAGTGGCACGCCGGGAGCCATCGGGGATGGTGACAACGGACAAAGCGGTGACGATGACATCGCGCCGGTCGATGGAATCAATGGGAACGTCGATCTGCGTGATGAGGTGCGCCGTGCCGCGGCTCTGATAACAGGCCTGTGGCAGGGGCGAACGACGCTCATCGAGGCGCATCGGGGGACAACTGTTTCCTGGGAAGTACCTTCGCCGCTGGTATTGGCCTTGGACCTGGTGCACACGCTCAAGCTGGACGACCAGATCCGCGCCGCCGGCAAGTGCCGGCAGATCACCCACGAGTTCGACCTGGCCAGCGGCAGCGCGCTGACGACGATCAGCGTCGCGGTGATGCGCGGCGGCGGCGATGTCAGCGACCCGCTGACGCCACCGCCGTACAGCACGAGCACGGCCGCGCGGCCGGTCGGCGGCGGCAGTTTGCCGACGCAGTTGGGCGGGCGCACGTCGAGCCCGCCGTACAACGAAGATCTGGACGGCTTCAGCGGCAACTACTCGGTCGGCAACGCCGGCGAGCAGTTCCCGCGACAGTTCAAGGTGCCGGCGCCGCAGGTTTCGGACGCTCTGCGCGATGAGTGGAAAGTGGAAATTGCCGGGACCTACCGCTTGGCAATACCGAACGACCTCCTGGAGCTGTGATGGCAACGAACGAGCAGATTCGCCGAGCGATCGGCGCGAACAACGAAGCCGCACGGCGTTCGATCGGCAGCGGCAACGAGGCAGCGCGCCGCAACATCGGGCGCTCCAACATCGCCGAGCGCACCGGCCTGGTTGACGACCTGAATCGCCTGGTCAACTCCGGTACCGCATCGCCGACGCTGCGAACCATCGAGCCCCGCGGCCCCCGGCCGGCAGCGGTTGGAGTTTCCACCTACACCGCCCCGGCAACCGGTACTGGTGGTGGCATCGCGGGTCCGTTGAACGAGTCGACAACCATTTCGCGCGAATACTACGACCCAGTGTTGCTCCCGACGACGGACGGGTTGGCTTGGGTGAAGTGGAAGGGCGTAAAGAAGATCACGATGATTGATGGGAACAACGCCGAAGTGCCCATGGGGTTCGTAAATGCCCTATCCGAATAGTCCGTTCGACCCGGAAATAGAGGTTTGGGGCTGGCCCTGGCACGGCATGATCGACGGCAACAGCGAGCAGAATGGCACGCTGCACCTGCCGAGCGGCGGGACAATGCCCTGCCGGTATCCCGGATTCAACGACACCTATCTGTGGGACATCGGCCTGCCGCATCCGGATGTAGAAACCGACAATCCAGACGAGCAGTGGCTCGCCAAAGCTATCGTGCGTGGTCGCGGATTCGACGGACCGGTCGTGTGGTATGGGGGCGCGTATTCAGGCGGCTACCCGATACATGTGCCGGGCGCCGGGACGTTGAGCCGGATAACGACACTGTCATTTCGCCTGTTCAATGGTGTTAGGTCGTTGAACGTTCAATGCACGATCAACGGGCGTGGCTCTATCGTGCGGCAGTTCTCCCTCGAACAGATGGGTCTGGATGGTGTTTTTGAGGCTACCGGGCAGGAGGTTGATTATGTCGACTGTGAGCGAATGGATGAGAGCCCTGACGGTTCGCGCACGCTTTACCGGCTGATGCCGAGGCTTAGTGGTCAGGTATCAAACCTGTTTGGTCGGGCGATCATCGAGTTGGCCTATACGGTGGGCGCAACCACATTTGATTTCAGCGCAACGGTGGTGCACCGCTACGGCGATTACAGTGCCGAGTTCACCACCGACGTAAATACGCAGGCCGATCTCGATGCGCGCCGAGTAGTTATATGGGTTCGTGGTAACGAGTCCGTCGAACGGATGAAATCAGATGGGCCTCCACCGGGCGAGGGCTGGACTGTAACGGCCAGTTGGAGCCGAGGCAGCAGAACTGACATCACCGAATACAGCGTGCCCATTTGGGCCTGGTACGTTGGCGGAGTCCCGCAGGTCGTGCGCTTCACTCAGACCCATAGTTTTGTCGTAACAGCATCGGGAGGCTATTCAACTCGCAGCATGACGACGCGCGCGGAGGTTGCTACGCGCCTGAGCGCGGGCGGTAACGCTGCGTCATTGACTACGCGGGAAGAGGGCGCCGCGACCTCAGATGACAATACTACCCACGCAACGGCCACCTACTTTGCTGAGAACGAGCAGCTGTATCAAACCTCGAGCACAGCGAATGGATACATCGATCCATTCACCACGTTCACCCCATCAGGCCCAGTCGATAGCCCGTCTGACATAACGAGAGACGCCACCGTTTTTCTCTCGAACAAACTGATTGCCCCGCGTCTGCTTCGCGTAGCTCACGCGGAGCCCGACCCCAATCCAGAGGTGTGGGTGGGTGGCGCGCTGTATCCGGGCGGCAGTGATCCATCCCTCCATCGAATCGCCTCCACCGACCCCAATTACCTGGGTGGCTTGTGGAGTAGGGGGGCATACAACCCTCTGACCGGGGCTGTAGTTCGGCACGTTGATAAATACTGTTCCTGGGTCTGACCCAACCATCCAGAACAATCCTACCTGGGGCTAAAAATCATGCGCTTCATCAACAACTGGATCACCCAGCTCGACGCCGGGCTGCCGGTGGGCGGCACCTCGTTGCCCATCCCCTCGGCTGCGCTCGATCGGCTGGACCTGAGCGACACGGGCTACTACCTGCTCACGATAGTGCCGTCGATGGACCCGCTCGAGCAGCAGAACGCAGAGGTCGTGCGCATCTTCACTGGTGCTGACGGGCCGGAGATCGAGCGCGGGGTAGAGCAGACGACCGAACGGGCCTGGTCGGCTGGCGCTTACGTCATCGCCGGCGTCACCGCCGGGATGATGCGGCGGCTGACTAAAGCGGGGCAGTTTGAGGTTTATTCGCCCGGCGAATACGCGTTCGGGCTGGACACCGGCTTCCTCTATGTCCAGTCCGAATGGGAGCCGGGCGATTACGCCATCGAGGCTCAGGTTCTGGTTGATCCAGAGACGACCACGTTCGATTTCCACTTCAAGGGCGGCGGCGGATCGACGCGCATCATCTTGTCCGGAGCGGGGGAATACGCCTCGGCGCTGGTCTTCGGGATGCCGGCTGGAAAAGCCAGTTCGGTCGTCGTCGACGGCTCCTCGACAGTTATAACCGGCCTCGCCGGGGGCATTTTCGGACGCTGTGTGATAGCCGGCCGCTCCGCCCTGTACTACGTCACGGGCGAATTCGACTAACCCCCCTATCACATGGAGTAGCCAGCGATGCAGCCGGCCCGCCTAGACCTGCCCGTGATTCCGGGCACGACCAACCAACAACCCCTGCTGCTCATGCAGCCCAGCTACCTCTACAAGCCCATCGCCGCGATCCAGCGCACCGCGCCGTTGCTGATCACTGTCCCCTCCCACGGCCTCCCCCCCGAGTGGCCGGTGTGGTTCGAGGACGTGGTCGGCTGGAGCGAATTGCGCAGCGACAAGACCCGCCAGCCGTTCCGCATTGCGCGCACGGTCGACGCCGACACGATCGAGCTGAACGGCCTCAACGGCCTGAATCAGAAGGCCAGCGGCGGGGTGCTGGTTCACCAGCCCCCCGTCGACCTCACGGGCTGCACCGGTCTGCTGCGGATCACCGGCAGCGATGGCGCCGTTCTCGACCTCACGACCGAAAACGGCGGCTTGGTGATTCAAGGGGCGGGACAACTGCTGGTCGTCATCACCCCCGCACAAGCCGACGTGCTGTCCCTCGCGCGGAGCGACTATTGGCTGGATCTGACGATGAGCGAGGGAAGCGTGATGCGCTGGCTGCAGGGTGACGTTCTGGTCGACCAGGGAGGTGGCCATGCCTGCTGACTGCTGCCCCATCGTCGTCACCGCGCCGCGTCCGGCGCCTGCCGTAGTCGTTGCTCCGGGGACTCAGGGGCCGCCAGGCCCGCCGGGACCGGCCGCGCCCGGAGGCGGAGATACGCCGCTGATCAGCGAGGACCCCAACAATCGCCTCACCAAGGGCGCCGATGATGGCCTCTATGTCAGCGACGACCTGATTCCCGATCCACTCGCCTTCTACATACTCGCAAAGGGATAGACCATGAGCCTCGAAACCAAAATCATCTCGCTGGCCCAGGCCATCGGCGCGGACGTCAAAGCGCTGCGCACCGCTCAGGGCGACCTGACCAGCTTGCCGACAACCGCGAAGGGCAACCTGGTGGCTGCAATCGCCGAGATCTATGGGCTGCTCGGCGAGGCCGGTGCAGTCATCGACGATAACGCCGGCAACGGCGCCACCAGCGTCACCTGGTCCGCGGACAAGATCTACGACAGCCTGGAGCTGGCGAAGCAGGCGGTGAAGGCCGAGATCCTCGGCGGCGCCTCCGAGGCCTACGACACGCTGCTGGAGCTGCAGGAGTTGGCAACGGGTAACGCCTCCACCGCCGCGGCGCTGGCGACTGCCGTGAACAACCGCGTTCGCTTCGACGCTGCACAAACGCTGACGACTGCGCAGAAGCTGCAGGCCTGCACGAACATCGGTGTGGGTGACCCGGAGCACGACTTCGCCGCCGACTACGCAACCGCCAAGGCCTGATCATGAGCCTCGCCTCTCGTCTCACCGCCCTGGCCCAGGCCATCGGCGCCGATATCAAGGCTATAGCAACAAAGCTGGGCGGCATCGAGGAGGGTGCGCAGAAGAACGCCTGGGACCAACTGAAGGCGGTTGCCGTGGTCGGCGGAGTGGCCACGCTTGATCTCTCCAGCCCGGCCGGGTTCCGCGTGACTCTCACCGGGAACACCACTCTCGCATTCAGCAACGTGCCGACCGGGCGAGTGGTCGTCTTCACAATGACGTTCGTGCAAGACGCCACCGGCGGGCGGCTGGTGAGCTATCCCGGCAATGTGAAAGCGGACGGCGGTGCGGCTCCCGCGCAACCGTCGACCGCGCCTGGCTCGGTCACCGTGCAGTCCTTCTACGTAGACGATGGCGGGGTGACGATCTGGCAGGCGCGGGATCTGAGCGGGCTTGGAACTGGCGACAATCTGCTTATCAACCCATTGTTCAGAATCAATCAGCGCGGTTACGTAAGCGGCACAGCGACTACCGGGGCAAATCAGTACACGCTCGATCGATGGCGCGTCGTCACCAGCGGGCAGAGCCTGACATTCTCGGCGGCAAGTATCGGCAACCAGATCACCGCGCCGGCGGGGGGCGTTGAGCAAGTAATTGAAGGCGTCAACAACCAGGGCGGGGTTCACACACTTACTTGGTCGGGCACCGCCACAGCGACCGTTAATGGCACGGCGATCAATAATGGTGGGCAGACGGCAAGCCTGACAGCCGGTGCGAACGTCACTGTTCGCTTCATTGGCGGCACAGTGCGAGAGGCCAAATTCGAATCGGGAGCGGTTGCCACTCCGTTTCGGGCCCCCCTTTTCAGCGCTGACCTGCTGCTATGTCAGCGATACTGCGTCGTCTACACGCTCGGCAACGGGGAGGGGCTCGCGAACGGCACAGTCACAAGCTCGACCTCTGCTTACAGCTGGCTGCTACTGCCGACAACGATGCGCACGTCCTCCGCGGCAGTGGTGGTGTCCTCCGGCCTAGCATTCTATGACCCGTCGTCACGCTCCGGCACGATTGCCGCGAAGCTACAGACGCCCTTCATGTTGCAAGTTGGTATCACGGGCTCGTCTGGAATGAGCCCGGGCGGCTCTGGCTACTTCGCCTGGTTGTCTGGCGGGAAAATCACGATCGACGCGGAGCTTTGATATGTACCAGCTGATCAAAGACGACGAGAACGCAGTACTCCGTCTTGATGACGGCGCGCGGATTCCTGAAGGGCATCGATGGTGGAGCGACTATCAGGAGTGGTTGGAGGCGGGGAACGTGCCGGAGCCGGCACCCGAGATCGACTATCCGATCCTGATCGCGACCCGGCGTTATGAAGCTGAGACGGCAGGCATCGTATTCGGCACCGCGCGAATCGACACCGGTCGCGATAGCCAGGCGCTGATCACCGGCGCGGCCGTAAGTGCCCTGATCGATCCGGAATACGTGTGCAACTGGAAAACCCCAACGGGGTTTGTTCAGCTGGACGCGCAGACGCTACTCGGTTTTGCAACGAAAATGCGAGCACACGTCCAAGCATGTTTCGATCGCGAGGCTGAGTTGCTGGAAGCGCTCGACGCAGGCGAATTCAGCGAGGGCATGCTCGAGGAGGGCTGGCCGGATGAATCGGTTTCCGCTACCCCTGCAGGTTGAGCTGCAGTCCGACCGCAAACGATGGCGCCTTCTGGCGCCATTTTCGTATCTGGACCCTGACCACGGACGCGTCGACGTGCGTGCGGGTTTCGAGACCGACTTCGCCTCTGTTCCTCGCTTGCCGCTGACCTATGCGCTGCTGGGTGCATACGGCCACGCGGCGGCGGTGCTGCACGACCACCTCTACAGCGTGGGAACGCTCAATCGCTCTGAGGCCGACCGCGTGTTCCGGAACGCGCTGCGCTCCACCGGCATTGCGCGCTGGCGTGCCTGGCTGATGTGGGCCGGGGTCCGGGTTGGCGGCGCCAGCCGCTTCACCAGGGGCTCGCGATGAGGTCGGGCATGTATGGCCGGATCAGATCCGGATCAGTTCCGCGAGTCACCGCCGAGAAGCTGCTGATCGACCAGTGGCTGGCCGTCGATGCTTCGGCCGCCGACGGCTCGCGGGTGCCGCAGTGGATCGGGCGGATCAACGGAATCGTTGCGAGCCAGGCAACTGAAGCACGGCAGCCGCGCTTCTACGGCGGCGTGGTCGGCGAGCCGGCGATGCTGTTCGCCGGCAGCCTGCTCAATACGCCGGCTTTCGTCGCGCCGCCCGACATCACGGTGTTCGCGAAGGTGCTGTTCGGCACCGCACCCACCAGCGCGAACAACTCGACGATCTGGTGCCAGGACAGCGGCGGCAACACCCGCAGCTGGCACAGCGGCGTATCGAGCACGAAAAGCGCCAGGTTCGTGTCGTTCAACGCCGGGGTTACCGGCGTGGCCGCTGAGCTGGCGGGAACGGTTGGGCTCAATGCCTGGCAGTTGATCGAGGGCTCCCGCGACGGCGACACGGCGGCGGCCGGCACGATGCTCGCCGGCTACAACGGCGTGAACACCGACCCGGTGACCGCCGGTGCCGTATACAACGGCGCGGTCACCCTCAGCATCGGCGCCCGCGGCGCCTATATCGAGCAGATGAACGGCTACGTCAGCGAGCTGCGGGTATACGCCGCCGTGCTGAACGAGCAGATCAAAGCGCGAATCCGCTTGGAGATGGGCTTTCAGAGCTAAACCGCATCACCACCCACAAGCCCGCCGCGTGCGGGCTTTTTCATGTCTGGAGAAAAGCATGGCAACAGCAACTCGCGGGGTGCGGAACAATAACCCCGGCAATATCGATTTCAACCCGCGCAACAAATGGCAAGGGCAGATCGGGCTGGAGGAGGGCGTATCCCGGCCTCACTTCGCGCGTTTCGATACGCCCGAAAATGGCATCCGCGCCCTCGGCAAACTGCTCATCAACTACCGCGGCAAAGACGGGCAGCCGGGCGTCGGTGGCACGGGCATCGACACGGTGCGCGAGACTATCACGCGGTGGGCGCCCGGTAATGAGAACGACACCGAAGCGTACATCCGGGCAGTCGCCCAGGCCGCGGGCGTCGACCCGAACGAGGTCATCGACATCAAAGCCCTGCCCGTGCTGCTCGCTGTGACGACGGCGATCATTCGCCACGAGAACGGCGGCAACCCTTACGCCCCGGCAGTGATTGCCGAAGGTGTGCGGCGGGCTCTGGCATGAGCCTCACCGACCTGATCCCCGCCCAGTACCGTCTTTCTGCCCTCGCTGTGGGCGCCATCATCCTGCTCGGCCTGGGCGCTGGCGGCGGAGCAGCGACGGCGTGGTGGCTCGCCGGCCGTCACTACTCGCCGCAGCTGGAGGTCGCACGGGCCGTGGCTACGGCGAAGGGTGAACAGGTGGTCGCATGCACTGCCGCGCGCGACAACCTCATCGAGCTGACGGGAGAGCAGGGCAGGGCGCTCGGCCAACTGCAGGGCGAGGCCGCGCAGCGCGAACAGGCTGCTGAGTTGGCACAGAACGCCGCGCACGCCCAGGCACAGAGCGACTACCAGGCCGCCAATCGCCTGCAGCAGGAACGCACCGGCGGCGATCCCGCTGCGGCAGCAGAATCGATCATCGACAAGGAGTTGGGGTTATGAAATGGATGCTGATTGCCGCAGCCATGGCCGCGCTGGCGGGCTGTGCGGGCGCGCCGCCAGTCACCGGACCCGAGCCTCGCGTCGTGCGCGTCGAAGTACCCGTGGCCGTGCCCTGCCGAACGACAGAAGTCGCCGTGCCGCCCTGGGCCGCTGCCGGACTCCGGAAATCGGATTCGCTTGAGATGAAGGTGCGCGCGCTGCTCGCCGAACGCCGGCAGCGTATGGGTTACGAGGGGGAGCTGCTGGCCGCGAATCAGGCGTGTCGATGACCAGCGCTATGGCTGGCGACGGTAAATTGCGGCGAACTACGACCTCTTGGCGGCTGGATCGATACAGGGCGGGTGGACGCCGGGCTGGCCGGCACCCCTCCTCATTTCTTCAGGTAGGCGCGGACTTTATCCGCCATCACACCGACTGCTTTGACTGCGGCCCGAAGCTCCGCCTCCGTTACCCCAAGCGTTTTTGTCCAGTAGCGAAGCTCATGCTCTTCGCCGACGTTTATCCGTGCGCGGTCTTGCGGTCCTCGATTACTAAGATCATCCATGGCTTTCTCCTTCTTGGATGGGTGGTGGAAGTGCCACCTTTCTAGCTAAGCAGTGAAATCGAAATCGTCCACTGCGTCAGATTCGCCTACATCGTGTCTCAATGGCCGTATAAGCCCCGGCCCTTCATTCCTCACGTTCCCCACCGCCCTGTCCACCTCGAACCACTCGAACTCCTCCACCGGCGTACCCAGCGTGCGCACGATCTCTTCCGCGCGCTCGGCTGGTAGGTCCGGCTCGATCCATTCGCGTGCCAGCTCGGGCGAGAGCACGACAGGCCGGCGGTCGTGGATGTCGACCATGCCCTGATCGCTTTCCGCTGTGATGATCACGAAGCCGTCGCCCTCGCGCTCCTCCAACTGACCCTCCCGATTGAACTGGCCCAGCGCGGCAAACCACATCGGCTCCTGGCTCTTCAGCCTGATGTAGAAGGGCTGCTTCTTCTTCGGGTCGCTGGCGTCCTTTACCCACTCGTACCAGCCGTCCGCCATCACCAGGCAGCGTCCGTTCTTCCACACGTCCCGGAAGAATCGGCTGGTGGCTGCCGTCTCTACCCTGGCATTGATCGCCGGCGGCCTTTTCCCTTTCGCCCAGAACGGCTCGTAACCCCAGGGAATCTTCGCGAAGCGTGCGCCTTCGTTGTTCTCGAACAGCATCAGCACACGCGACCGCGGCGCTACGTTGTAGCGCCCGATCGGCTCCGGATCGAACCCGCCCACGATGTCCTTCTCATAGCGCAACGCGTCGAGGTACTCGACGGCAGTTCGGTACTGAGTGAATCGTCCGCACATCTTGCTCTCCGGTCGTCGTCCTACTGCGTGTTCCGTTTGACCCCGCCGTGACGCCCTTGTTTTACTGTACGCATAAACAGTACTTGAGCCCTTCCACATGAACCTTCCCATCGTCGGCCAGATCGAGCCCGGCGGCGTTCCGCTGCCGGTGTACGGTTTCCGCGTGCCGGCCGGCTTCCCTTCGCCGGCGCAGGATCATCTCGAGCAGACGATATCGCTCGACGCGCTGTTCGACATACGCGCGCCGCACACCTACCTCGTCTACGTCGATGGCGAGAGCCTGAGGGACATCGGCATCTTCGATGGCGACCTGTTGGTGGTGGACCGCTCGCTACCGGCCGAGCACGGCGCCGTCGTTGTGGCGGCGCTCAACGACGAGCCGATGGTGAAAATCCTGCACAAGCGCGGCGGGGACATTCGCTTGCTCTCGGCGAACGAGAAGTTCCCGCCGCGCTTCGTGCTCGAGGGCGACGAGCTACGCATCTGGGGCGTCGTGAAATTCAGCGTGCGCAGCCATGGCTGCGCGTGAACCCGTCTTCGCACTGATCGACTGCAACTCGTTCTACTGCAGCTGCGAGCGAGTCTGGCGGCCGGACCTGCTGCGCACGCCGATCGTGGTGCTCAGCAACAACGACGGCTGCGTGATCAGTCGCACGCCCGAGGCGAAGGCCCTCGGCATCAAGATGGGCGCCCCGTATTTCCAGATCAAGAACGACCTGCGACGGTGGGGCGTGGTGGCGTTCAGCTCGAACTACGCGCTCTACGGCGACATCAGTCAGCGCGTGATAACGGTTATCGAGAGCCTCGTGCCAGCGCTCGAGGTGTACAGCATCGACGAAGCGTTTGCCGACCTGACCGGCATTGCTGGCGCGGAGCCGCTCGGCCGCGAGATTCGCCGGCGGGTCCTGCAGTGCACCGGCATCCCGGTCGGCGTCGGCATTGCCGGTACCAAGACCCTGGCCAAGCTGGCCAACCACGCCGCGAAGCGGTGGCAGAAACAGACCGGTGGCGTGGTCGACATCCGCGACCCCGAGCGGCGCGACAAGCTGCTCCGCGCCCTGGACGTGGGCGAGGTGTGGGGCGTCGGCCGCAAGCTGCGGGCGCACTTCGAGGGGATGAAGATCAAGACCGCATGGGACCTGGCGCAGACCGACCCGTGGATGCTGCGGAAGAAATTTAGCGTCGTGGTCGAGAAGACTGCGCGGGAGCTGCGCGGCACGCCTTGCCTGCAACTCGACGACCCCGATCCGCCGAAGCAGGAGATCTGCTGCAGTCGGATGTTTGGCCAGCGGCTGAAGGCAATCGAGCCGATCCGCGAAGCGGTGGCCAGCTACACCGCGCGCGCCAGCGAGAAGCTCCGCGCCCAGGGTTCCCTGTGCAAGCGCCTGCGCGTGAGCGTGCGCACCGGTATGTTCAATCCGGAAGAGGCGAAATACGCGAACGGCGTGCTCTGCGAGCTGCCGTACCCGACTGACGACGTGCGCCTGCTCACCGCCGCGGCGCTGGCCGGCCTCGATCGGGTTTTCAGGGACGGCTACAACTACAGCAAGGCGGAGATCCTGCTGCTCGATCTGTGCCAGCGCGGCGAGTACACCGCCGACCTGTTCGCCACTACTCAGCCCGAGGCGAGCGAACGGGTCATGAGCGTGCTGGACGAGATCAATGCGAAATGGGGGAGGGGGACGTTGCGACCCGGACGGGTGACGTCGAGCCCAGATTGGGGCATGAGGCGGGAGCTGATGAGCCAGTCGTTCACGACGCGGATGGATCAGCTGTGGAGGGTTCCGAGCCGCTGAACAGCGGAGGATTGTCGTGCTTTGCCTGGCGCAGCTGTATGAAAATACAACGCCAAGTTGTTGATTTTCATGAGGGTAAAGTGCAGTTTTCAGGCGCTTGATGGTGGCTAAGAAAGCCATAAAAATCAACAAGGTAGCGATGGCCTTGATGCCACCTTGACATGGTGGGGGTCG